>CAUZJF010000164.1:0-5484 GCA_963579975.1 Dehalococcoidia bacterium | reverse complement strand
TGTGTCAGGCTGGAGCTGAACAGGCCGATCGCGACGAAAGACGCAGTGAGGAAGAGAGTGCCGATATACTGCGCGATAACAGCTCCCTGGTCCACGTCGCCCGCGGTCTGCAGGAGCAATGGGATACCGATAGTCGCGGCTATTCCGGTGCCGACAAAGAGCAGACCGGCCAGGAACTTGGCTCCCAGCATGATCCACCCTTTGACCGGCTGGGTGAGCAGGATCTCGAGGGTGCCGTCCCGTTGCTCTTCGGCCATTAGACGCATTGTCGACGCCGCGACAAAGAAGGTCAGCATCCACGGCATGATCGTGAAGAGCGGCCGTAGCGACGCCTCGTTGGTGCGCTGGGCCTCTCTGAAGAAGAAGAAGGTGACGGCGACCAGAAACACGACCAGCAGGATGTAGCCTGTCGGCTGGTCGAAATAGGCCTTCAAGTCCTTCTTGGTGAGAATCCACAGGACCCGCCAGCCCCCGCTGAGCCGTGGGGTGCGTATGAACTTACTAGCCAAAGACGCCATGCGTGATCACTCCAGAAGACTGTCGGTATACATCGTAAGGGAGTAGAACAGGTCCTCGAGACGTCCCTCGTCCTGGTGGAGATCCCAGACCACCCAGCCGTTCCGCTTCGCGAGGTCATATATCAGGGGCCGGATTTCGGTGCCGCTGGCGACCGAGAGGCTGTACCGTTTTCGTCCTTCGATGGGGTCCTCCCGCCTTACCGACGAGACTCCCTTGACTGCCTTGAGCCTCGCCTCGACACGGTCGCCTTCGACCTCGACGCGAACTGCATGATCACCCCGCGCCTGGTGACGTAGCTCGTCCAAACGGCCCTGGGCGACGATTCTCCCTTTGCTGATCATGAGAATGCGATTACAGACGGCCTCCACCTCTTGTAGGACGTGGGTGCTGAGCAGGACCGTCCTCTCGCGGCCTAGCCGCCGGATAAGGTCGCGGACGGGCACCCGCTGGTTCGGGTCCAGTCCCTCGGTGGGCTCGTCCATAATGAGAATCTCTGGCTTGTGCAGGATGACGCCCGCCAGGGCGATGCGCTGTTTGTAGCCCTTGGAACATTGGTTGATGGGTTTGTTGTATACCTCTTCGATTCCGGTCTCGTAGACTGCCTGGTCTATGCCGTCGCGCCGCTCTGGAGAGGAGAGGCCTCGAAGCTCGGCTACGAATTTCAGGTACTCGCTCGCCAGCATGTCTCCCCAATTTGGGTTGTTCTCCGGCAGGTACCCGATCTTGTTGCGGGTGTATACGTCGTCTACCTGGTTGTCCACGCCGTCGATGATGATCTTGCCGCTATCGGGCGTATAGAACGACGTCATCAGCCGCATGGTCGTCGTTTTGCCCGATCCGTTCGGGCCAAGGAATCCGAGCACCTCGCCCTTGAGTACGTCGAACGTCACGTTGTTCACGGCGATGTTTTCGCCGAATCGTTTCGTAACGCCACGTACTTCCATCGTGATTTCTTTGCCTGGGCGTTTAGTTGCTGTGGCCATCTACTAATGGCTCCTTCCAGACGATACTACGGTTATTCGCCTACGCACGGATGCAATTTGCCAACGTAGCGCAGATGTTGATTGGGTGGATTGGGCCAGCGACTACGCGGTGCGGACGTTTTCTGGTCTGCCTGTCAGCCATCTCAGTCCGTCCGATGCTGTAAGGAGGCTTGGCGGTTCTGGTTCGAGTTCGCACCTATTCTAGAAAGACAGAGTTTGACCTGTCAACGGAAATTGTCGGCATCCTACCCGCCATTCTGCGGATTCTGTCATTGGCGACGAAGCCGGCAGCTAAGTCACCTTCGTTCATGATGACGCGGTCTTGCCGTTCGAAGCCATCGCCTTGACAACAGAGGCCGGCGTCATGGGTAGCTCGGTCATTCGGACCCCTGTCGCGTCGCAGATGGCGTTGGCGATGGCCGCCATCGGAGGGATGATGTTCGCCTCGCCGACGCCCCTGATGCCGTACGGGTGCCCAGGATTGGGCACCTCGATGATCACGGAGTCGATCATTGGCAGGTCGAGGGACGTGGGCATTCGGTAGTCCAGGAAGCTCGAATTGAGCATGCTCCCTTCCTCGCCCATGAAGTACTCCTCGTTCAAGGCCCAGCCTACACCCTGGACCGCGCCTCCTTGTATCTGCCCCTCGACGTAGCTTGGATGGATAGCGGTCCCGGCGTCCTGGAACGCGGTGAGGCGGACGATGTCTACCTTGCCCGTCTCCTGGTCGACCTCGACGTCGACCAGGTTCGCCGAAAAGGACCTCGCGGCGCCCTTTGACGTTACGTTGGCCCTGCCGACGACGGGACCGCCCGTGGTCATCAGGTTCCCGGCCAGCTCTTTGAACGTCATGCTAAGGTCGGGGTCACCCTTGTAGACCACAGACCCGTCGTCGTATTCGATCTGGTCGACCGTCGTCTCCCAGAGGATGGCTGCTCTTTCGATGAACTGCCTCTTCACGTCGAGGGCTGCTTCTCGGGCGGCCCAGCCGGACTTGAAGGTCGCGCTGCTGCCGCCGGTGTTCGACGTGTAGCCTATCGTGTCAGTATCGGCGACTTGCGGGTTCACGTCCTCGACTGGTATGCCGAGCACCTCGGCGAACTGCTGAGCGATGGTCGTTCGGGTGCCGCCGATGTCCGGCGACCCCTCTACCAGGCTTACCTTCCCGCTGGCGTGGACGTTCGCGACCACGCAAGCCGGTCCCGCGCCGTTGCCCCACGAGCCTAATGCAACGCCACGCCCCTGGAGCTTGCCGTCGTTCGGAGACGTATAGTGCGGATGCGACCTGATTGCTTCCATCGTCTCGATTGCGCCGATCCTCGGGTGGACGACCCCGCTGGCCATCCGGGTGCCCTCATAGGCCGCGTTGAAAAGCCGGAATTCGATAGGGTCCATCTCCAGCCGTCGGGCCAGCTCATCCACCACGCACTCGCCGGCAAAGGCCCCTATCGGCGCCCCTGGGGCCCGATAGGCCGATGTGCTCGGCTTGTTGTCTACAATGTCGTAAGAGTCGGTCTGGATATTCTCTATCTGGTATGGCGAGAATATCGAGGTCGCCGCGCCATTGTGGGACGATCCCGGGTACGCGCCCGACTCGAAGGCGATGAACGCCTGCCCAGCCGTGATACGCCCGTCCCGGGTCGCGCCCATCTTGAGCTTCACATAGCTGCCCGACGCTGGCCCGGTCGCTTCTAATTCTTCGGCCCGTGTCATCGTCGCCTTCACGGGCTTCCCACACCGCTGCGACAACACGGCTACTATGGGCTCGAGGTAGGGCCGCATTTTGCCGCCGAACCCTCCGCCGATCTCCATCGGAACGACTTTGATGTCGGAGGCCTGGAGTGCGAGTATCTTCGCCACGTTGGCCTGGATACCGAAGTGGCCCTGACTGCTGCACCAGATGGTGAGCCTGCCGTCTTGCCCCCACCACGCCGTCGCGCTATGGGGCTCGATATACCCCTGGTGGACCATGCTTGTCCGGAACTCGCGCTCAACAATGACGTCGGCCTCTGCAAATCCCTTCTCCACGTCGCCGGTCTTCTGCTGGCCGTGGCCAGCGATGTTCGAGCCGGCCGGCTGGACCTCGCCGAACTCGTCCGGGGCGATGATGTGCTCGTGGAGTATCGGCGCGCCCGGCTTCATCGCAGCTTCGACGTTGGTGACCGCTGGCAAGACCTCGTACTGGACGTCGATCAGCTCGAGGGCCTCCTCGGCCGCGTGCACGCTCGTGGCCGCGATGGCCGCGATCGCGTGCCCCTTATACAGGGCCTTGTCCTCAGCGAGGATGTTATTACTCAGGTACTTCTCGCTCATCACCAGGTCTTCACCGACCTCGGTGAGGCGGTCGCCGACCGTGGCCAGGTCGGCGTGCGTGATGACGGCCTTTACGTCCCGATGAGCCGCCGCCCTGCTGATATCGACGGACTTGATGTTCGCGTGGGCGTGCGGGCTTCTAAGCACCTTCGCGCAGAGCAGCCCGGCCGGATGGATGTCGGCCCCGTACTGGGCCTTGCCGGTCACCTTGTCAATGCCGTCGTGGCGGATGGGGCGGGTGCCCACCACCTTATAGCTCTGTTTGGTAACCGTTGCTTCCGAGATCATTGACCGTCATCGCTCCATGGCGAGAGCCACCGTTGTTCGTGCGGGGGCTATTGTAGCACTCGGCGAGCGCCATTTTTGCGAGAGACGCCGACTTACGAGTAGTTTTTCAAGACCTGGACGGACAGGGGCTCGCTCTTTTCCTTGAGGTCGAGGGTCCGCTCTTCCAGGTCGATGTCCAGCCCCGATCCGACGAACGCAGGTCCTGTGTGGACTCCGACGCCGAAAGGAATCCAAGGTCCTTCCGCAGAATCGTGGCCCGTCTTCCGGAGAAGGGTCTTGGCTTCGCCTATCGCTGCCATTTGATGCGCGCCGCCGACATAGTAGGGGATGAACATCCCGACAACCTGGTCGCCCACAAGTCTGTCTACCCAGGCCCGCTTCTTCAGCAGGGTCTGGCCCGCGACGGCGGAGAACCTGCTGATCAAGAGGCTGAACTCTGAAGGGCTCATCTTCTCCGCGAGGCTGGTCGAGCCGCGCACGTCAGCGAAAAGGAGCGTCAGCTCGATCTCGGCTCCGCCCATGTGCTTGGTGGTCGCCACCCGGCACTGGTGGCAGAACACGGACGTGAGCCTCGATGGGCCTCTGCCGATTGTGCGCATGGCCGAGGCGGAGAATCCATCGAAGGGCGAGCTGCAGAACTTACAGCGGCGGTCCGCCGGGAGCAGCCTGAAAAAGTGGCGGGTCTCTCGCATAGGGGTCTTCAGGCCCTCTCCCGTCAGAAGCATATGCCACCATCGTTCAGGCGTCATGTTCTCGAAACCCCTTCCCCCGGGGACTGGCGTCGCCGAAATCCGAATGGCCGCGTCCATCTCAGGCATCAACCTGAGCCGAGTCAAAGTAATGTACTCTTGGATCTCGCTCGGACTAAGAACCCGTTCATGCTTGGCCTGTCGAAGCATCGCGGTACAATGGCCTGCCGGAATCCCGCGGCCACAGTGCGGCCCAAAGTAGCGAGA
Source organism: Dehalococcoidia bacterium (assembly GCA_963579975.1). GTDB lineage: Bacteria > Chloroflexota > Dehalococcoidia > Lucifugimonadales > CAUZJF01 > CAUZJF01. The sequence goes on along the minus strand of CAUZJF010000164.1, from coordinate 425 downwards.
ATCATGGCCTACCGGCTGATCGCACTTGACATAGACGGCACGATTCGCAGCACTGACCACGCGATGTCCGACCGAACGCGGAGCGCCATCGACGAGGTACGCGAACGGGGCGTGATCGTCACCCTCGCCACCGGACGGACCTTCCGCTCGGCTATCGCCGTCGCCACCGAGCTTGCCCTCACGTCGCCAATCATCTCGTTCCAGGGCGCGCACGTCGCCGACCCGGAGACCGGCGACGTACTCTTGCACCGACCGCTCACCGCGGACATGGCTGTCGCGGCCCTCGACGTCCTGGAATCCTGGGACCGCGAGGTGTTGGCATACCTCGAGGACCGTGTCTATGCAAACAAGCTGACTCCGTGGGTCGAGGCCTACGGCGAGCGGAACAGGGGGCAGGTCAGCGTTGCGGACGACCTCCGTTCACT
>CAUZJF010000163.1:0-5550 GCA_963579975.1 Dehalococcoidia bacterium | reverse complement strand
ACGCCAACGTCGCTGCAAAAAAGGTCGACATTCTCATTCCAACCTCACTTCGCCGACTTTCGTCGGGCAACGGCTACGAAGTCGTTCCCGATGCAAGAGCCAGGTCCGGGACAGCCACGGCCACGAGCCAGCCCCACTCGACTAGATGGCGCAATTATATCTACGACCATAAGCTAGCGTCAACGAACGTTGACCCCGGTGACCTCGCCGGTCTTCTGCAATATCCGGGGGCGGAATTCAAGCCACGGCCGCCGCCTGGGCCACCTCAGGGACCGGCCAGCCGAAGCCGACCACTATTTCGCGTAGCTCCGCTATCTCGGCATCAGTGAGAGGGAGAGAAGGCGGACGGGAGTGACCGATAGGGCGCCCCATGACAGCCATAAGGCCCTTCTTGAGACGGGCCTGGCCACCGGACTTGACTGAGATCTTGTTCTGGAAATCCATCAACGGCAGGTACACCGAGTCCCACAGGGCCTGGGCGTCGTCGTAGTCCCCATTTTCCATGAGGTCCCAAAAGCGCAGGTCCACGGGCGGGTGAATGTCGGCGGTCCAGTTGATATAGCCGTGGCCGCCTAGTTTGTGGTTGCGGATAGGGTCTTTGGAGTTGTCGATGATATTGACGCGGTCCTTGAGGTCGAAGATCGCGTCGTAGCCGACCTCGGTCGGCGCCTGCCACTTGATAGCGACGACGTTGTCGAACTGTGCGATCTGACGGTAGTTGTCTGGGGTGATCTTATCGCCGAGCATCCCCATCGTGTTATAGACCATGATGCCGATGTCTACAGCGTTCGCCAGATCCTCGTAGAAGCGGAGTACGTCATCCTGCGTAGGGCCGCTGTGCACCGGCGGCGAGACCTGGACCGCAACCGCTCCAAGGTCCTGGGCCCTCCTCGCGTCTTCGATCTGGCGGACCGTATCCTTGTAGTGGAGGCCGCACATTATCGTGGCCCTGCCGTCAGAAGCCTGAACGGCCGTACGTAGCAGCACCTGCCACTCGTGGTCTCGAAGCTGAGGGCCCTCGCCCATCGCTGCGGCAACCTTAATTACAGCAGCGCCCTTCACGAGACCGTTTTCGACCCACCATTTCGTCATCTCGGCCATCTTGCCGTAGTCGACCTCGAAGCCTTCATCGAAAGGAGTTCCTACGGTAGCCATGGGCCCTACGATCAGCCGTCTCAGCTCCTCGCGGTCCATTGGTTTCCTCCTCGACTGAATTGGCCGAGCCGGCAAATCTTCAAACTTCAGAGGGGCAAATAGACCGTTCGACGGGACTGGGCGCTGCGCGTGACAGCCTCGGTGAACTCCATGTATTGCACGCCGATCTCGAAGGTATTCCGGGCGACCGGCTCGATGCCGCGGATCGCGTTGATGAACTCCTCCTCGACCCGCCAGCCGCGCGTCTTCTCCGGGAGAATCTCGATGGGTGCCAGCTTCGCGTCGTCCTTGCGGCCGCCGTAGAGCCCGGTCTTGCCAGCTTCGCCGGAGTACTGGTTCATCCCGCCGAAGTCGACGAGAAGCGTGCCCTCGGTCCCGAAGAACGACAACGCGTCGGCCGAGTGGCCGAGTACCTCGCTGACCCTGATTCGCATGAGAGCACCCGACGTCAGCTCAGATAGCACGTCGACGTGGTCTGGGATATCCGTCGTGCGGCGTTGTCCCGAGCTATCGGCCCTGGAGCTAACGTTTACTCTGGTGACGGCCGACACGCTGGAGGCGGGACCCACCATCCGCATTAGGCACTCGTACCATGCGCCCACGAGCATCGCGTTGTAGCCGCTCAGGGCGCGGTCGTGACGCCACATATAAGGTGCTTCCCGGTTGACGAAGCCCTGCGAGATGGCGAGCTCGACCGACAGCAGGTCGCCGATGTAGCCGTCTGCCATCATGTCGATGGCGGTCTGTTCGTAATCGTAGCTAAACGGCGCAGGTACGACCTGAGTCACGAGGTGCGGCTTCGCCCGAGCGGCGGCGAGCATTTCCCGCGACTCATGAGCGTTGAGCGCCATCCGGGCCTCGGTAAGGACGTGCTTGTCGTGCTCCAACGCGGTGAGCACGGCCGGCCGGTGGAGATAGGGCCACGTGCCGACACACACGGCGTCGACCTCGGGCGCCGTGACTAGCGCGCGCCACTCGTCGTAAACCCGCGGGATGTCGAACTCGTCAGCGACCCGCTGACCGGACTCGCGGGAGCGGTTGGCGACACCGACGAGCGCTACCCCGTCGATCGCCTTGAATCCGGGGATGTGTTTCCTCCGCGTGTTGTCGCCGGCACCGATAACGCCGACCCTAATTGTGTCGTTATCCATGTGTGAAAGTTCCATCCATATCCTTTACGGCCTTGACTAGAACCATCCTCTCCGTATGGCGGAGAGAGCCCGGGGTTGAGGCGTGACGCTAGGCCATCGACGGGAACAGTAGTCGTCCTTGTCGTTCGGTGGGCGTTCGGAATAGGTGCCCGTCGATCGTGGTCATGTACAGCGTGCGAAGGTCGTCGTGGGCAAAGGTGCAGTTGGTGGGCCGGTCGGCCGGCAACAGGTGCGTCTCGACCACCTCGCCGCTGGGCGAGAACACGTAGAGCAGTGGGCCAGGGCCGCCCTGCCTCCAGCCTGCCGTGGCAATGATGAATCCCTCGGTGTCCAGACACATCCCGTCGATGCCGCGATGTTCACCGAAGTCGTGTAGCACGGTATGTTGGCTCAAACTCCCGTCATCGTTTACGGGATACGCCCGCAGCTGCCGCTTCTCGCCGGGCTCCCTGCCGCTCTGAGCTACATATAAAGTGCTGTAGTCGAGTGAAAAGAGGATACCGTTGGGACGGGTCGTGTCGAAAGTAACCCGGTTGGTGGACCAGGTCCCGTCGGGCTGCGGATCCAGCCTGAATACCGATTCGTGATCAAGCTCCATTGCGTCTCGTGTCTCGCTCCACGGGCCGGCGGCGTTTTCGTAGTACGGGTCGGTGAACCAGACTCTGTTCTGCGGATCGATGGCCAGGTCGTTGGGGATATTCAGTCGCTTTCCTTCGAAGTTGTCAGCCAGCACGGTTGTGGCGCCGTCGGTTTCGTAGCGCACGATCCTTCGGGCATCGCCCTCGCAGGCATGGAGCCTTCCTTGCGAATCAAAGACTGTTCCGTTGGCCTGGTTCGTGTTCTCTTTGTACACGCTCGACGTACCCAAAGAGGGGTCAAACCGCATTATCCTGCTGGAGGGGATATGTGTGAACAGCAGCGCGCTGCCGTCCCACGCCGGCCCTTCGGAGACTCCACCATAGGGCCCGTCTACAAGCTCGAACTCCCAGCTCATTCAAACCTCCCGTATGGAACGCTGCAGAGCAAACCGGGCCATCGGGCCGGCCTCTGACACTAGATTACTTCCTTGGACTCACCGACCATGGCCGCCGCTTTGCCGGTCACCTTTTCGCCGACCTGCTTGATGGCTCCGAACTCGTCTCTGAAGCCATTATGCATGGTTCGGGCGTCGGAGGAGTACAGTACAAACCGAGCTCCCTCCTTCAGCCATTTCTGGGTGAGCGCCACCGTCTGGTGGTGGATCAGCACGGGCGTGTCGTGCTCCCGGCAGGCGCTGATGATCTTGCGAAGGGCTGCCTCGTACTTCGGGTGCTCGAGCTGGTCGGGAATGCCCAGCGATATCGTCAGGTCATTGGGCCCGACGAATATGGCGTCGATCCCGTCGATCTGGAGAATGGTTTCCAGGTTTTCAATAGCGGGAACGCTCTCGATCCCAATGATACAGACGTTGTTGCGGTTGCGCTCTTCCAGATACGCCTTGGTTTCCTCGCTCGGAAACTCCCCTGCCTCCACGGCTCTACTGACCAGTGCACCTTTCAGCGGACGCCATTTGGACGCGCCGACCACCTCCCTCACCTCGTCCACTGTCTCGCAATATGGGGCCAGGACGCCCTGTGCCCCAGCATCCAGGGTCATCGTTACGTAGTGCGCATCGGGAATTGGGATACGAACAATCGGGACGACGTCAGAGTCGGAAAAGGCCGCGAGGAAGTCCGCGATGTCGCTCCGGTCGCGCGGTGCGTGCTCACTGTCGATGATCACGTAGTCGAGCCCGAACCCAGACACGGGTGTCACCCAGCGGGGGTTCCGGCTCATACTAAGCATTGTCCCGTAGACGACGCCACCGAACTTGACGGTTTCTTTCAGTTGTTCTCCGTTCAAAGCTCTAGTTGTACCCCTCGCCGGATTTGCCGTTCAGAAAGCCGTATGATTGTATCTGCCAGTCCCCCGCTGTCAAGTGGGCCTCGCGTTCGGAGACCTGTGGAAAAGGCCAGGTGCAACCCCTATAATGTGGCCACCAAAGTGTCTACAACGCCAAAGGAGGTCGCGATGCTGGAGGTAGGGGTGAGGGAGCTTAAACAGCGCACCAGCGACATCCTCCGCCGGGTCAGGGAGGAACACGAGACGGTCACCGTGACGCGCCGGGGGAAAGCCGTCGCGCGAATTGTGCCGGTGGAAGACTGGGAGGCGGAGCGAGCCAAAGCGGAGGCCGTATGGGCCAAAATGCGCGAGCTTAGCAAAGAAATCAGTGCCCATTGGCCCGCCGGCGTGTCTGCCGTCGACGCCGTAAGAGAGCAAAGACGGGAACTGTAGATTGCATGTGATCGACGCCAGCGTTTGGGTCAGCCAATTCGTCGAAGAGGACGTTCACCATCAAAAAAGCCTGCGATGGCTAGAGCATCGGATAGCGGTGGAGGACCCTATTCTGCTGCCTGCTCTGGTGCTGGCAGAAGTGGCGGGAGCCATCTCAAGACGAACCGGAGGGTCTGGGCGAGGTCATCGGGCGAGCAACCTGGTTGAGCAACTCCCTAACACGCGCCTTATTTCGATCGATATTGACTTGGCGAGGTTGGGTGCTACTGTCGCCGCGGACGCAAGTCTGAGCGGTGCCGACGCCTTGTATGTCGCCCTGGCACAGACTTTCGAGGTCCCGCTCGTCACCTGGAACAGACAGCAACTAAGCCGAGGCGGCGCCCTTACACAAGTCGTTACGCCGACCGCGGCCTGACGAGAAAACAACGACTATCCTCAAGGAGGACGGGAATGCGACTGGGAGCTCACGTGTCGACGAGTGGAGGTCTCAGCAAAGGGATCGACCGTGGATCGGAGCTGGGCGCCGAGACCGTGCAGATCTTCGCGTCATCGCCCCGAATGTGGCGGTTCACTCAACCATCGGAAGATGAGGTTCTTGCATTTCGCGAGAAAGCTGAAGCAGCCGATGTCTCCCCCGTGTTCATCCATGGGAGCTATCTGATCACGATCGGAGGCAACCCTGAGATGCGCCAGAAGTCTGTCGATTTGCTAACCAAGACGATGAACGTCGCGGGCCAGATCGGCGCAGCCGGTGTGATCTTCCACGTTGGCGCTCACCACGGCGCCGGGTTCGATGGCATCCTTATGCCATACGTTGCCGCACTGCAGGACGTCCTCGATAACAGCCCGGAGGATGTCCGGTTGATCTTCGAAAACAGCGCCGGCATGGGGTCTCATATGGGCTCGTCATTTAAAGAGATCGGGAGACTGA
>CAUZJF010000162.1:0-5563 GCA_963579975.1 Dehalococcoidia bacterium | reverse complement strand
GACCAGAAAAGAGTTCTGGCCGTATGCCTCTCTGGCTGTCATGGCCATCTGCCTGGGTGGTCTGGCCTTCACAAACATGTGGGACTTGCCGGTGTTTGGAGCAGGGCTCTTTGCACTGCTCGCGTTCAAGGCCTACACGGGCAAGGGAGCCGCCGGCTGGGGGGTACTCAGGGATTCAGTACCCGTAGCTACAGTAGTTATTGTTGCGGCGCTGGTCCTGATCTCTCCCTACCTAATGACTTTCACCAGCCAAGTACAGGGGATCGGAGCACAGGGACAGGTCTCGACGCGGCCATTGCACATGTTCCTGGTCTGGGCTTTGTTCTTGGTCGCAGTGGTCCCATTCATCCTGGGCGTTTTCTGGCGCACAACGGTAAGGCACGACTGGGCGCGGATCACGGGCGTGTCGTTAGCGGTCGGCTTCGCGCCATTCGTATTCTGGTCGTTCCTGTACCTCCATGAGCCGGGCGGCACGTCGTCGGTGGTCGCAAGCAAGTTCGTGCAGGTCCTGCCATTTGCGCTGCTGATCGGAGTCGCCGTCTACTCCGCTCTATGGCTGGCTAAGGAACCTGGCGAAGGTCCCACCGGGAAGGTGTTCGCACTGGCCCTGGCCGCACTCGGATTAATGCTCATTGTGGGGCCGGAGATGTTGTACGTAGACGACTCCTTCGGCGGCGCACACGAGCGCATGAACACCGTGTTCAAGCTCTACTACCAGAGTTGGGTGGTCCTCGCCGCGGCTTCAGGCTTCGCTATTTACTACTGGATGTCGCTCAAAGAGAGGCCCAGCAATCTGACACGGACGCTGCGTCTTGTCTGGGGCGGCGTCTTCCTCGCCGCACTCATTAGCGCCGCCTACTATTCCCTAGCAGCGGCGGCGACGAAAGGCGACCTGTTCCACGACAACCCTACTCTCGACGGGCTGGCGTTCATCAATCGTGATGCAGACGGTGAGTACGACGCGATCGAGTATCTGAGGAATAACGCGGATCGAGCCTCCGCGGTCCTTGAAGCGGTAGGCGACGACTACACGCCGTTCGGCCGAATCTCAGCCAGCACAGGTGTGCCGACCGTCCTCGGCTGGCCGGGGCACGAGGTCCAGTGGCGAGGCAGCGCGGCCCCCCAAGGTAGCCGCGACCAAGACGTCGCTACGATCTACCGGACGAACGACATTAATGTGGCAAAATCCTTGCTATCGAAGTACGGCGTAGACTATGTGTATGTTGGCCGGCGGGAGCGGGAGAAGTACTCGGAGGAAGGCATGGGGAAGTTCTCGGAATTCATGGAGTTAGTCTTCGACGACGGTGGCGTGTTGCTTTACCACTGGGAGTTGTGAGCTGCCTGTGGCCGAGAATTCCACGTCTGACAACGCTATTATGACCGCAAGTCTGAATAGACTCATCCCCCGGCACATCACCTGGCCACAGGTGGCGCGATGGGAGGCCACCGCCTACGTTGGCCTCTTGATCGTGGCGGCGGCTATACGGCTCTGGGACCTCGGATCCCGCGCCATGCACCACGACGAGAGCCTGCATTCGACCTACGCCTGGTATCTGGCCAATGGTCAGGGCCTCATGCACGACCCGATGATGCACGGCCCTTTCCAAATGGAGGCGACGGCCGGTGCTTTTTTCGTCTTCGGCGACAGCGACGTGAGCGCGAGGCTCATCTACGCTATCGCAGGCAGTCTACTGGTGGTGTTGCCATTCTTCTTGCGGCCAAGACTCGGGACCCTGGGCGCGATCTTCGTCTCAGCGCTGCTCGCTCTTTCGCCGGCCCTCCTCTACTTCAGCCGGTTCGCCCGCAACGACATCCTGATGGCGCTCTGGACGCTCGGGCTCGTGGTCTGTATGTGGCGCTACATCGACGAAGGTCGGCAACGATACCTTTTCGTTGCGGCAGGGGTGTTAGCTCTGGCTTTCGCGACGAAAGAGACGGCGTACATTATGACCGGGACCCTTGGGCTTTACCTCGTCCTGGTGCTGCTCGCCAGGAACTGGCCCTCCATTCGCTCGACGGTTGTCATGGGCAAGGTATCGCCACCCGTCGCCCTCGTTCGTCTGGCCGGGGGACTTTGGACGACCACAACTCGTTCGCTATCGATGTCGGGGCTCTCGCGTGAGGCGTCCTTCCTACTGATTCTGATCACCTTAACCCTCCCTCAGTGGACCGCGTTCATCAGCATCCTTCAGGACACTCCCTTGTTGAGCTGGTCGGGCCTGGTCCTGGCAAGCCCCGTCGGTGGGAGCGCCCCCATCGGGGCGCCGGCTCGGGGCGGGCTCGTCATAGCTACCTTGGCCGTTCTCGCCGTGCTCTGGATATCGATTGCTCTTGGGACGAGATGGAACAAGGTCGTATGGTTGAAATCCGCAGTCGTTTTCTACGTCGTGTGGGCGATCCTTTATTCGACCTTTTTCACCCACCCAGGCGGGATAGGTTCGGGCGTGTGGCAGGGTCTCGGCTATTGGATTGTTCAGCAGGGCGAAGCGAGAGGCGGTCAGCCCTGGTACTACTACATGCTCATCACGTCGATATACGAATTCCTGCCTCTTTTCCTGGCCATTCTGGGCAGCGTGTACTATTTCAGACGCAGGGACCGTTTCGGTCTGTTCCTCGTGTACTGGGCCGCCACGACATGGATTCTGTACACGATCGCCAGCGAGAAGATGCCCTGGCTCCTAGTCAACATAACGCTGCCGCTGGTAGTCCTCGGAGGGAGATTCCTCGGGGATTTCGTCCGGGGCATTCAGTGGCGCCGTCCCAGTCCCGCCCTCGCGCTGATTCCGCTGGTTGTGGCGCTCCTCGCGCTGAGTGTCCAGGCTGGGTGGAGGGTCACGTACGTCAACGGCGATGTTCCGGTCGAAATGATGGTCTACACGCAAACGTCGCCGGACATCGCGCGCCTCTCGCGGGAGCTGAACGCCGTCGACGACCCAACCACCCTGCCCGTCACCGTCGACTCCACCAGTGGGTTTACGTGGCCCTGGGCCTGGTACTTGAGGAGTAACACGCGCGTGGGGTGGCCATCCTACCAGAACTCGCCACCGCTCTCTGCCCCGGACGCATCGGTACTTCTAGTACACGACAGGAACATCGAGAAAACGGAGGCGCTCCTGGAGGATCAGTTCACCGACGGACAGCGGATCAAGCACCGGTGGTGGTTTCCGGAAGGCTATAAGGGCGTAACGATCATGGCCTTCGTGAAGGGCCTTTTCGACCCCGGCGCATGGCGGACGGCTGTCGACTACTTCTTCTTCCGCGAGCTCGCGACACCTCTAGGAAGCGAAGACGCGTACGTTTACTTCTCGAAGGAGTTCCCGCTGGACTTCACACCCCAGGAATAACCAGTTCCGGTTTCTGGCCCTCCAGTCGCCCGCCGAGTCTCGTTGACACCCCGTAGGGCCGGCCCTAAACTCCCCGCAGAGGCGCATCGCGTGCGTCCGCCACCGGGACGATGACAGGCAACTTGGTCCGTAACAGGAGGCCGCCGATGAGGCTTCAGGGTAAGATCGCGTTGGTAACCGGGGCAGGCTCGGGCATCGGCCGGGCAACAGCGACGCTGTTCGCGAAAGAAGGTGCGATGGTCTGCGTCGCCGACGTAAACGACGAGTCGTCGAAGCAGACTGCGGACTCGATCGTCGCGGCTGGCGGAGAAGCGGCCCACTGCAGCGGTGACGTATCCGTTGACGCCGACGCTCAGCGGATGGTGGCAGACGCCGTTGACGCCTTCGGCGGGCTCCACGTACTGGTGAACAGCGCCGGGATCAACGACCGACAGCTTCCCGACACGATGTCCCACGACGAGATATGGGACCGCGTGATGGGCGTCAACCTCCGAGGCACGTTCCTCATGTGCTGGCACGCCGTGCCGGCCATGCTTCAGGGCGATGGCGGCGCCATCGTCAATCTGTCCTCGGTAATGGGGCTTGTGGGTTCGGAACTGAGCGGTGCGAAGGGGTTCAGCGCCTACGTGCCGTCAAAGGGCGGCGTCGTACAGCTCACCAAGAATCTCGCCATCGAGCACGCGCGCAACAATCTAAGGGTCAACTGCATATGCCCTGGATACACTCATACCAGCTTAACCGGGCCTCTTGAGGCGAACCGCGAGCTATACGAGGCGATCAGAAAGCGCCATCCAATGCAGCGATTCGGGGAGCCGGAGGAGATCGCGAAGGCCGCCTTGTTCCTTGCCTCCGACGAAGCGTCCTTCGTTACCGGAATAACGATGCCAGTTGACGGAGGCTACACCGCCCAGTAGGAGGCCGGAGCCGGCTGCTAAAGCAGCCGGACCGTTTCGAGAGCCCCGGGCCAGGCCTCTTCCAGCCGGTAGTAGTCGCGTTCTTCCGGACGGAAGATATGTACTATCACGACGCCGAAGTCCAGCAGGACCCACCCGCCATCCGGTGTACCTTCGGTGTGGTGACGCGTCTCACCTAACGACTCGAGGACGTTTTCGATCTCGTCTGTCAGGTCGTCGATCTGGCGCGTCGATTCGGCATTCAGAATAACGAAAAAGTCAGCGAAATCGCTGACTTTTCTGATGTCCAGCATCACGATGTCCGAGGCCTGCCTATCGGACGCGACGTCCACGGCCTTCCGCGCGACATCAATGGGCTGGAGTGCGGTTTGGGTTGCCACTACATCGCATTATAGGCACAGGCGGCTAGAGGGTCAACCAAAACAAGGACTTGTGTGGAATCGCCCCCCTCCTCTTCGTGAAGCCCGACCTACTCTATGAAAGTGCCTTCGTTTTGAAGCCGCTCGAAGGTCCGCTTGTACTCCGGGGACCCGTCGTCAACCCAGCGCTCGAAGCTGATACCCCGAATCGAAGCCTGCTCTCGGCCGGTCAGGCTGGTGATATGCGGCTGCCCCTGGCTGTACAGGGTGTGGCCGCCCGGCATGTGCGTGATTCCGATGAAATCGGGCGGCTTTGGTGGCTCGGCGGCCGCTGCGCGGGCAAGAGCATCTTCGTCGACCTCGAGGCCAAGGCCCGGACCCTCCGGCACGCGCGAGAACCCCTCGACCACCGGGATCATCTCGGCGGTGATGTCCCACTCGCACTGGTCATCCAGGTTGATCGAATGGCCCGTCGCCGTGGGCAGCACCGACGCCATGTGCAGCGTGAACGCCTTCATGAGCGTGCCGCCGGTATTCTGGAGTATGGTCTGGATATTCGCCTTGCCATAGGCGATCCCCCGCGCCAGCGTGTCGCCGATGTCGCCACCGATCATGTAGATGTCGGCCATGCCCAGCATCGCTTCCTGAATCCCACCCAGCATCGGCTGTCCACCGTGCACGATTGGAATGCGGCTCTTGGCACGAAGCTGACGCCAACCTTCCACGTCGAACCTTGGAAGAGGGTCCTCGATCCAGCCGACGATAGGATGGCGCTCCAGCTCCTGAATGATGGGAAGCATGGAGCCTACAGTTGGGGTGGGACTTGACCGCCCTGTGAAGTCGTAGTGTATCTTGAAACCAGGAGGAGCCACCTCTTCGGCCGCGCGGGTCCATTCCATGATGTCCATCAACGGGTTCGCGTGAATCTTGAAGATCGTGTAGCCTT
>CAUZJF010000161.1:0-5654 GCA_963579975.1 Dehalococcoidia bacterium | reverse complement strand
CGAGCCCGGAGAGGAGCATCCAACCTCCCACCGCCACGGCTACAGATGAAATGACCAAGCCCGCCTCCAGGGTGGCAAATCTGAAAAACTGTTGCAGGTGCCTGTCAGGCGGAAGGAGCCCTTCTGTCACGGCGAACGTCTTGGCAAACAAGGCGAACAGCATCGAGGCGTAACCGCACAAGATACTCAGACTGGCCACGAGCAGTGTGTGCACGTCAAATCTCGTCCCCTGGATCACCAGACCTGAAAGCGCCAGGTAGTACCCGACACCACCCAATCCAATGAACAGCACGCCAGGGAACAAGAACAGCCAACGCGGTGAGCTCAACAGAAAAAACCGTACGGTTCGCCAGCCGTCACGCAACGTCTTGAGATGCGGCCCGTGCACCTTCCGCCCGTCGGGATACAGGGTAATCGGGATTTCAGTGACCTTGGCGTCGAAGAGCGCGGACTTGATAATCATTTCGGTCGCGAACTCCATCCCGCCACACCGGAGGTCCAATCGTTCGTAGAGCGCCTTGGTAAATCCTCGGAACCCACAGTAGATGTCTCTGACCGGGATTCCAAACATCAACCTGGCGACGAACGTCAGAACCGGATTCCCTATCCACCGGTGCGCAAAAGGCATGGCGCCTCGCATGACCCGGCCGCCTCCCGAAGGGAGACGGCACCCTTGGACGAGGTCATAGCCTTGGGACAGAGCCTTGACGAACTTGGGCATTTCGAGAAAATCGTAGCTGTCATCGGCATCGGCCATCACGACGTATTTGCCGCGGGCGCTGTCGATGCCCCCCATGAGACAGCTGCCGTAACCCTTTTGGGGAACAGAAACCAGGCGCGCTCCGACGCGTCTGGCGATCTCCTGCGATCCGTCCGTACTGCCGTTATCGGCGACGATCACTTCGCCAGCGATCTGGTGTTCACGGAAGGCGCGCTGGACTTTTCGAATGCAGATCTCAAGAGTGTCAGCCTCGTTCAGACAGGGCATGACGATCGAGACTTCACACGCCTGGGACTCGTGATTTGGATCGTGTGCTGGAGGCGAGGCCGGACCACCCATCGGCTTTCGAGCGCTAACTCCCACGGAGTCTAGAAGATTCCGGCAGGGTCGTCAAATTTGGACGGACCTTCGATGCTTGCGTGTCATAACTGAATCTGTACACAATCAGCGCGCGCGATGGTGCGGCAACTAAATCTACCTCTTCCTCTACTCCGGTGGACAGCGCTCGCGGGGATCATCCTTGGAACGGCTTACACCGTCTCGCCGACGAGCGTATGGCTTGCGGTTTCGATCGCGGCGCTCCTGATGTGGACGGGGCGAGGTCTGACGCCGCGGGAACGCCAATTTTTCTGGGGCCTGGTCGGGTTGGCGCTGGCCGTCAGAGTGCTGGCGATCACCGTGTTCTATCTCCAGGCGGATCAAGACGCCCCGCTATTTGCCTCACTGATACCTGACGGGCAATCGTTCAAGCTGCGATCGCTCTGGATCCGCAGTGAAGTCCTCGGCATTCCGCTTCATCCCGACAACGCGGCTAGAGCCTTCATGGGCTATGGCGAAACTGGGTACCACTACCTGTTCGCCGCCCTTCAGATCGCGCTCGGACCGATGCCCTATGGCATCCACCTTTGGAACACGGCCTTCTTCGTGACCGGCGCGGTCATACTCTATCGAACGGCGCGCTCCGCCTTCGGTGGCGTGCCGGCGCTGGTCGGCCTGGCCGTGATCTTGTTCCTGCCCAGCCTGTTCATCTGGTCCATCTCCGCGCTGAAAGAACCGCTCTTCTTCTTCTTGACAGCGGTCTGCCTCGCAAGTGGATGCGCGGCATGCCGCACCAAGGCGTGGCACCAACGGGCAGTGGCCATCGCGATCTGCGCCGGCGCGGTATCGATGGCCGCCAGCCTGAGGCAGGCCGGGCTGATAATCCTCGGCGGTGGCCTGCTGGCGGGGCTAACGCTGAGATTCGCCACATTGAGGACCCGCCAGTTCGTGGCCTGCACGGTGTTATTCACGCTCGCCGGTGCGTACGCTGTGAGCAACCCCGCCATCAGGGAACGAGTCATGGACCGCGTGAAACTCAGTGCGAGCTTTCACTACGGCTACGTGAACACTCCCGGTAACACCTACAAGCTTCTCGATTCACGTTTCTACGCGTATCAGCCTCAGCAGGCAACGACGTTGGTCACCGACATGACTCCCCCGGAGGTGGCCCGTTTCGTCTTCAGGGCTGCGACGAGCTTCGTGTCAACCCCACTTCCGTGGAACGCCACGAGCACGGCAGCGGTGGCCTACATTCCGCAACAGATGTTCTGGTACGTGTTGGTCGGACTTGCGCTCATCGGCGGCTACGTCGGGTTTTGGCGGGATCGGCTTTTCACGTGTATCCTCCTGGGAGTCATCGTTGCCGGCGCGGGAGCTGTGGCTCTGAATACCGGCAATGTCGGTACGCTCATCAGGTTTCGAGACATGGTCGTACCGCTAGTCGTCTGGTTGAGTAGCCTGGGTGGATGTACCGTCATCGAACACCTGGCGCTCGCTGAAGGCTCTCCTCAACGCCTGGAGAACATGGCCCCTAAGGGGCAATAGACTCATGCCGCTGGTCGATGATCGAGGGACGCTGCTGGGTAAAGTGAATCTGATCGATGCCGCGGTCGGCCTCGGGGTACTGTGCCTCGTGGTCCTGGGCTTCGGCACCTACATACTCTTCCGAGCGCCAGGCCCAATCATCACGGGGGTCGATCCCTACAAGGTGGTCGGGGGCCAACTCTGGGTCGACGTGGAAGGCCAGAACCTTCCTGCGTATCTCCGCGCGACCATTGGCGAGGAATCGGCGGGAGCGAGGCGCGAGAACACGCAATACTACGTCGAGACACCTGAATATGCAGTCGTCATGGCAAAGGTTCCCCAGCCCGGCACCTACGACCTGATCCTCTACGATGTGGCTCAGGAGGTCGCCCGGCTGGCTGACGCCGTGACCGTCGAGGCAGAGCCAGAGCCAGAGTCGGGGAGAACCCCGACGCCGACGCCCAACGCGGCGGTGACAGTCGGAGGCGCGTTCCATCCCCTTGGCCAGTCTGCGGCGCTGGCCCTGATAGCGAGACTCAACACTCGCGAGCCCCAGCCTGAAGCGTGGGGCAACATTCTCGGCTTTCAGCCGCCGCAAGAGATGGGCTCGGATTACGAGGTCAGGGCGGTGATCAGCCTACGGTGTTTGCTCGTCGATTCGGCGAACGTTGTCGGCTCACCCAAGGATCTCCAGTGCAGGTTCGACGGTGTGGTCATCCGCCCAGGGCAGACCATCGCCCTTCCACTGGTCGATAGCGAGATCCAGTTCCGAATCGACGAGATACTCCCCGCCGAGACGACGCCAATCGAGCTCCTGCTCCGTGTGGTGACCCGTCCCGAGGTCGCAGCTATAGTGCAACGGACGTCCGGCGAAGAGGAACGCTTTCCGGCACTCGCCGAGATCCGGGGGGCCATGCTCTCCTTTGAGGTTGTGCAGGAGTTCACCGGTGCCGCAACGATCTCGGAGCGGCGAGCGGGCCGAGTGAGCGTCGGCTTGATGCGTTTGCGTGTACTGGCGACCGAGAGTTCCATCGGATGGAGCCATTTGGAGCAGCCGTTGAAAGTCGGTGCCAGCTACAGGTTCGAGACTGGTTACTACGTTTTGGAGGGTGAGATCCTGGAGATGCGAGTAGAGGAGAGGCCCGCACCCGATGCCCCACCACAACCCTGAGCAGGTCCGATCGGTCGGTTCGAACGACGTCATCGCGTGGCTGCGGCGAGCCGAGGGCACGAGCCGCCTCCTCAGGGTTCTCGAGAAGGTCAGACGAGCTTTGGGATGGTGGGCACCACCCGAGCCGAGCGGATTTGGTAGAGGACTGACGCCGCGTGCGGCTGAGTCTGATTTCATGCTGGTGGCCGAGCTCGTGACGCGCAGCCGGCTCGTAGCCGGCGTGACGAGCATCTTCGCTCTGTTGGCTGTGATTGCCCGTGAGGCGACGGTCTTCAGAGTATGGGGCACAGGTCTGAGCGCGATACGCGCCCTGGCCCGATGGCAGCGCGTACGGCTCCTCGGCTGGCTGCTGGCGATCGCGGTTCTGACCCACGTGCTGCTTGCCGCCGGGGACATCGTCGAGAGCAGAGGCACGCTGCTCGTCGTCCCGGCAGCCGCCCTTCTAGCGGCGGTTGGGCTACTGTGGGGATGCCGGGCGCTCGCGAGCGCATGGGAGCAGCGCCGCATCGGTAGGCCTGGATCCGAGTGAGGTCTTTCGTCACGCCGGACACGGAGGCACCGGGTGCCGTCGACTTCGGCGGTGCCGTGCGACGGCTCAGTTTGCCCCAACCTCTACTCCGGTGGACAGCGCTTGCGGGGGTCCTGCTTGGGGTGGCCTACACGGCCTCGCCGACCAGCATCTGGTTTGCGGTCTTTGCCGGGTCGCTAGTGGTGTGGGCTGGCCGCGACCTGACGCCTCGAGAACGCCGATGGGTCTGGGGGCTACTCGGATTGGCCCTTGCCCTGAGACTCCTCGCCATTGTGGCGTTATTTCTCCTGACGAGTTCAGACCTGGAGCTAGTCGGCTCGATCCTTCCGGACGGGCGATACCTGAAACTGCGCTCGCTCTGGATCCGCAACGTCGCCCTCGGCATTCCAATCCATTGGTACGACAACGTCGAAGCCTTTCACCCCTACGCGCGATCCGGGTCCCATTATCTCCTGGCGGCTTTTCAGCTCGCGCTCGGACCGATGACCTATGGCATCCATCTGCTGAACACGGCCTTCTTCACGACCGGGGCTGTCATTCTCTATCGAACGGTGCGTTCCGCCTTCGGTGGTGTGCCCGCGCTGGTCGGCCTTGCCATCATCTTGTTCCTGCCCACCCTCTTCGTCTGGTCCATTTCGGCACTGAAAGACCCGCTCTTCTTCTTCTTGACTTCGGTCTGTCTGGCAAGCGCGTTCGCAGGGCTGCGAACGAAAGCCTGGTCCCGACGCGCTCTGGCGTTCGTGACATGTGCTGCGGCCATAGCCTCCGCCGGAACGTTGAGGCAGACTGGCCTGATCATATTGGGCGGCGGCTTGTTGACCGGGTTAGCCCTGCGATTCATCGTCTTGAAGGCGCGGGTGATGGTGGCATGCGCCGTGTTGTTCATGCTGGCCACGTCGTATGTAGCCGTGAGTCCGGCGGCCCAGGAGCGCATCCTGGGCCCGGTCAGGCTCGCCGGCGCCTTCCACTATGGATTCACAAACACCCCGGGAGAGAACTACAAGCTGCTCGATCAACACTTCTACGCGACCCATCTCCGGGCAAGGAGGTTAATCGAGGAAATGACCTCGCCAGAATCGGGTCGATTCATCATCAGAACGGCGGTGAGCTTCGTGTCGACTCCGCTGCCATGGACCGCCTCGAGTCCTGCGGCGGTCGCCTTCATTCCGCAACAGATGTTCTGGTATCTCCTGGTCGGGCTCGCAGTGATCGGCTGCTACGTCGGATTCTGGCGGGATCGTCTTCTCACGTGTATCCTGACTGGTACCGTTATCCTCGGCGCAGCCACTGTGGCCTTCATTACCGGCAATGTCGGCACACTCGTCAGATTTCGAGATATGGTCGTCCCGCTGGTCGCATGGTTGAGCGGCCTGGGCGCCTGCACGGTCATC
>CAUZJF010000160.1:0-5666 GCA_963579975.1 Dehalococcoidia bacterium | reverse complement strand
TGGCGATCTGAGCAGAACCACTCTGTCGAGGTCATGCCGGCTCTGCTTGCGCTAATGGAGCGTCAGGGCGTCGGACCGGAGCAGATCGAAGCAGTATTCGTAGCCAAAGGCCCGGGCGGGTTCAGCGCTCTACGAGTTGGGGTCAGCATCGCGAAGACGTTCGCGGACGCGAGGCGCATTCCCCTGGTCGCGATTGGAACGCTGGACGTCGAGGCACGGCCATACCTCGGCCTTGGGCTGCCGGTCTGGGCTATGATCGAGGCGGGCAAGGACAAGCTTTACGTCGCGCGATATGGCGCCGGCGGGGTTGCGGCCGAAGGAGTGGGTGGGGTCGAGACCCACGACGAAATGGTCGGGGCGGTTGAGACGCCAACTCTGTTTTGTGGAGAGGCTGCTGCCTCGGTGTCGCAACTCTTGCGCGAGCGACTCGGAGAGCTGGCCGTCGTAGTGGACGCGCCTGTGCCGACCAGGAGCCCTGGAATACTTTCGATGCTAGGTTACAAGCGCCTCCTGGCGGCCGACACCGACGATCCGGCCACTTTGCAACCGACTTACATGCGCGGTTCCCAGTTCGACGCCGCACAACGACAAAAGACACCAAGGTGAAGGAGGACGATATAAAGTGGACAGGACCCTGGTCTTGCTCAAACCCGACGCCGTGCAGCGCGGCTTGATAGGAGATCTCCTATCACGGATCGAAGGCCGCGGCTTGAAACTAGCGGCGATGAAGCTGATTCAGATCGACGAAGCACTCGCGCGACGACACTACGCCAGCCACGAAGGGAAGTCCTTTTTCCCCGGGCTCATCGATTTCATCACCACGGGGCCGGTGGTCGCAATAGTGGTACAGGGACCGAACGCCGTCGAGGCCGTCCGCACGACGATGGGGGTGACCAACCCGTTGGAGGCAAGCCCTGGAACCATCAGGGGCGACTTTGCGTTGACCATTGCATTCAACCTGGTCCACGGTTCGGACTCCGAAGAATCCGCCAGCTCGGAGATCGACCTGTTCTTCACTCCGAACGAGATCATCGACTACGAGCGGGATATCGACCGCTGGATCCTGGAGTGATGGCCGGTCGAGATTCGTTCTAACAACTGGTTGGTCGAGGGGGCGCGAACAGGCGGTCTTACCCGATCACCAGTTGTTCTTTTGGATATCGCACCAGGGGCTCTCTGTCGTCTCGTGAAAGCGCCACGATGATAACCATCGGGGGCAATATTCGTCCTAAGAACATCGCCAGGACGAGAAGGAACTGGCTGGTGGAAGACAGATCGACGGTCAGACCTGTACTCAGTCCCACCGTCCCGAAGGCAGACGCCGCCTCGAACAGCAAGTCCAGAAAGGGAAAATCCTGCTCGATGAACGTCAACATCGAGGCGAGCAGGAACACACCCAAGATAGATACGATCACGATCACCTGGGCCCACTGGATCTGGGCTTTAGGGATCCGCCGGTTGAAGGCCGACACTGTGGCCCTGCCGCGCAATGTTGCCACCGCGGTGATGGCGATTATTGCTAGCGTGTTGACTTTAATGCCGCCTGCGACGGACCCAGATGCGCCGCCAACGAACATCAACGCTGCGTAGAAAAGGTTTGTCTGTTGTGTTGTCTCGCCAAAGTCGACCGTGGAAAATCCGGCGGTCCGGTTGACGGAGTGGAACACCGACGTCGCTATCTTATCCGCAATAGGGAGGTGGCTGACCGTGCCGCCGGCGCCAGATTCGAACAGCAGGAAAAAGAACGCGCCGGCCAGGAGCAGGACGCCGGTCGTGACCAGGACCAGCTTCGTGTTCAGTGACAAAGTAGAAAACCGCCGCCGCTCAATGACATCGCCCAGTACCCAGTAGCTCAAGCTTCCGAGCACAACCAGCACGGCGATGGTCCCGCCCACCAGCTTGTCAGTCTGGAACGACGACAGGTTCTCGCTATCCGGGATAGATGTGAACCCCGCGTTGTTGAACCCGGAGACGGCCTGGAAAAGCGAATGCCACACGGCATCTCCGGTGGAATAGAGAGAGTCGAATCTTACAAACAGCACCACAAAACCCACGATTTGAATGGCTACCGCCCACAAGACAATTCGAACAAGGACGCCGGTGATATCGGTAAACGACGCCGTGCCGATCGTTTCCCGTATCACGAGACGTTGCCTCAGAGGGACTCGCTGTCCGCCGAAAACCAGCATAGCGCCGACCACCGTCATAATGCCGAGACCGCCGGCGAACATCAGGACCATGATCACGGCTTGTCCGGGAAGGGTCCAGTAGCTCGACGTTTCCTGGGTGACCAGGCCGGTCACGGTCGCAGCCGACGTCGCCGTGAACAGCGCGTCCACAAAGGGGGCAAGACCATCACCCTGGTGAGCGAATGGCAACTCCAACAACAGGGTGCCTATGCCGACCAGGGTCCCGAACGCGTAGACAAGGATCAACGGAGGGGTCAGCGCGAATGGACGCCTCCGACGAGGGGCCAGTTCGACGTGTGTGGGGCCCAGCTGTTCAAAGCGTGGGTGGCGGACTACCTTGTCCGCAGGTTTCGGTACCCATCCCCCAAAGTTGCTGCTCATACTGACTCAATTGTCGTGGCAGGCTAAAACAGCGTCAATGCAAGTTCTGTGACGATATCTGTCAAATGCCACGGTTTTGGTACGTGACGGCGCCCGCGGAACATCCGCATCGTGGCAGTGATGGGCGAAGCCGAAACAGACGGCGCCACGAGACGCACCACGCCGCCCAAGCATGAAAGCCTCTTTCCGGGGGATCCAAGATTACGCGGTAACGAGAGCGACATCGGCAACCAGACTGCGGTTTAGAGTTCGTCGGGCCTCGCTTGGATATCGGCGATTTGGCGCTTATACTGAATGGATTACGGAAGTACACAGCGTTGTAGGACTCGTTATCGACCCGGTCGCCTAGCCGCGGGTTCCAGACCGCGTCTCGCTGGTCGCACGAGCGAGACGCGGTCTGGAACCTTGTGGTGTTCTCACCTGGGGTAAAGCGGCAGAGTCGGTTTCGGAACCAAGGAGTTCACTGTGAGCAACGACAAACTGACTTCATGGAGTCAATACCGTGTAGAGCCGGGCAGTTAGGTCGACCTGAGCGCGCACGACGCCAACGACACCGGCCATTTCGGCGAGGACCGGCGGGCGGCCGAAAAGCTGCTCCGGAAGGTCGGTCGACGTCTTGCCATACTCCAACGGCTGCTCTGGGCTGAGCATAAGCGTAGAGTACTCGTGGTTTTGCAGGCGCCGGACACGGGAAGCAAAGACGGGACGATACGGCGCGTGTTTGATCTGTCAATCCCCAGAGCATCCGTGTGGCGAACTTCAAGCCACTCTCCCTCGAGGAGCTGCGCCATGGCTACCTGTGGCGCGTCCACCAGCGCGTACCCGGCGACGGTGGACTCATGGTTTTCAATCGAAGCCACTACGCGGATGTACTTGCAGTTCGAGTGCTCAAGCTAGTTCCACGTAAGATGTGGCAGAGGAAGTACGAGCACATCAACGGTTTCGAGAAGATGATTTCGGACGAGGGCACGCTTATCCTCAAGTTTTACCTTCACATAGACAAGGCCAAGCAGCGCAAGCGCCTCCGCGCCCGGCTTCTGGACCCGTCGAAGCACTGGAAATTCGACCGCAGTGACCTCGAGCCCCGTAAGCTGTGGCCAGCCTACACCAGCGCCTACGAGGACGTACTCAGCAAGACCAGCACGTCAGCCGCTCCGTGGTATGTTGTCCCGGCGAACAAGAAATGGTTTCGTAACGTCGTCGTAGGCACAGTTCTTGTAGATGCGCTCGAGGCGTTCTCCATGCGCTACCCGGAGCCTCAGGAACAGTTCGTCGGCATCGAGATCGACTGATCGCATGCCAGGCGTCTGGCCGAATTCAACTTGCACGTGGCGGCCGCCGGCGTGGACCCTCATGGAACGGCGCCTCGTCTGAAATCCGCAGGTACAACTCCACGAGCGCTTGTTCAAAAGCGGCGAAGTCTCATCCGGAATCGTGGGCGATGACTTCGCGGAGATGACGCGTTGCTAGCCTCAGGCACTCCTGCTCGTCGCAGTCGTTCCAGTCTCCGCGTTCCAAACAGATCGATATGTTTCCGTTGAACCCGACGCCGTGAAGTATCTCCACGATCCGGAAGGGGGGGGTACGAGAGTCGGGGATGACCAGCTTCGGAATGACAAGTTTCCCAAGTTGTACCGATCACACGCGTGCAATAGAATACGCCCGCGACACACCGACCGGAGGTTGCGATGTCGAAGGAAGACCTGGCCCTCACGGCGCATCTTTTACGGCGCGCCGGATTCGGAGCGACACGGGACGAGCTTGAGCGATATACCGCTATGGGTTACGAGACAGCGACCGAAGACATCCTGCACCCAGAGCAGGCCCCAGACGTAGATGAGGACCTGCTTCGACGTTTCAGCAGTCCACAAGGCCTCGACCGCGTTTGCGCTCCGTGGGTATTCCGCATGGCCGTTAGCAAGCGCACCCTGACTGAGAAGATGGCGCTCTTCCTTCACTACCTCTTCCCGACGGCATCGGAGAAATCGGGCCCCTTCGTTAGCGACCAGATCGAGATGTTCAGGACGGTCTGCCTCGGCGACCTGCGAACGGTGTTGACCAGGCTGTCCGCCGATCCTGCGATGATCATGTGGCTCGACAACCAGGAGAACCACCGGACTCAGATCAACGAGAACTACGGCCGGGAGCTGCTCGAGCTATTCTCCATGGGTGTGGGCAACTACACCGAGGAGGACGTCAAGTCGTCGGCTCACGCGTTCACGGGCTGGTCTTTCGAGACGCCGATTCCCGGTGGCTCTACGCGGGAGGGCGGCTTTCCGACGGAGTTCATATACCGCGCCGACGACCACGACGGCGACCGGAAGTCCTTCCTCGGCGAAACAGGCCGCTTCAACGGCGAGGACGTGATCGAGATCATCATCAAGCAACCTGCGACCGCCAGGTTCGTCTCGCGCCACCTCTACAGCTTCTTCGTCGCCGACGAGCCGGTCGTGGCGTCGTGGAACGAGACGCCGCCCCAGGACCCCGAGGCCATCGATACTCTTGTGACGGCCTATTTCGACTCCAACGCCGACTTCAGGTCGATGCTACGGGTGCTTTTCAACTCCGATTTTTTCAAGGCCGCGCGATACAAGAGAGTCAAGAGCCCGGTCGAGCTCATCATGGGCGTCGTCAAGCTTTTGGATGAAGACCTGCGCCCCTTCCCGGAGCAGTCGTTCCGCCGCCACGCCAGGGAGGGCCTCATGGGCCAAGCGCTAATGAACCCGCTGACGGTCGAGGGTTGGCATACCGGCAGGGACTGGATCGACGGCGGCACTTTGAACGAGCGGGTCAACTACGCGGCCGAACAGGTTGGGGATACGTCCATGCCCGGCGTCCAGGGCATCATCCGCCGGCTGTGCGAACACGGACGCCCCCTGACGCCCGACGAGTTTGTCGACGAGTGCCTCGATCTCGCCGGACCCGTCGTTGTCGATGAAGACACCCGCGACGGTCTACTCCGCCACGCCGAGACCGAAGGCGATTTGAAATTCGACGGTAAGCGGCAGCAAGCCGAGACCGAATCGCGCGTCGCCCGGATGCTCCAGCTCATCGTCGCAACCCGCGAATACCAGTTTAATTAAGTAAGAAGGTGTT
>CAUZJF010000159.1:0-5738 GCA_963579975.1 Dehalococcoidia bacterium | reverse complement strand
CCGGGCACCCTGTAGTACAGGACCATGAAGAGCAGTACGAGTCCAAGACCAACGAGTCCGGCCCGGACACTTCTTGAGAGAGAGTCTGCTCCCAGTATCGCATCGATGTCCCGCTCCTGGATCAGCTCGATGGGCACCGGTAGACGACCCGACTCCAACAACAGTGCTATGTCCCGGACTCGTTCGAAGGTGAAATCCCGGCCTTCGATGAACGCTACTCCGCCGGTGATTGCCTGGCGGACGGTAGGCGCGATCAGCTCCTCGTCGTCCAGGATGATCGCGAGCAAGTCCAGGCTGCCCCCGGCTGCGATGTCCGAGGTGACCCTGGCGAATTTCTCGGTCCCCTCAGCGTTGAACTCGATGTTAATGATCGGCAGGTTGGACACGTTGTGCTGGCCGGGGTACGCCCTGGCAAGGTCTTCACCAGTCAGCCCTCCGGGCACGTCCACGTCCATTTTCCCGAGGACCTCGCCCAGAGTCACGCCCGTCGTAGTCGAGTATGTCTCGTATGCCTCATTGAAGTCGGCGAACGACAGGCCTAAGTTAACGGCAAAGCGGCTACCGTCTCCGATGCGGCGAATCAGCGGTTCGGTGTCCAGCAGGGGAATATAGCCGCCGGCCGGGTCTGAATACGTCGTAAAATAGAAGAGGGAAAGGGGCGCGGCAGTCCCCCCTGTTGCAGCGATCTGGAGTGAGTCGGGGTACACGCTGCCGGTGCCTTCGACGGGGGCCATGCTATCGCGCAGGCGGTCGAGAGCGGCCTGGAAACTCTCGGCCGCTTCGTCGTCCAGCCGCAGCACCAGTGCTGGTGTGCCGGTCTCGTTCTCGAGGTCGAACCCGTGAACGAGAGTGGCCGTTGCGGCCGTGGACGTTTCTGGGACCGGCAAGATGACACCGGTGACCTGTATCGTAGTGCTGCTGATCGGTAGCATCTCACCGGTCGAGGTAGTGGCCGGAGTGGCAACGTCGATAGGCAGGGTCGGCCCGGTGGATGTGGCGGCCGTGGAGGTTGCCTGCTCGGGGATCCCATCGGTTGTGGTCGCCATTTCCTCCGCGGCCTGCTGGGCCTCCTCCAGCGCCTCGGTGATGGCTGCTTCTGTTCCCGGTGAGCGAGGTTGGGTCGTCGTCGCTGAGAGCTGTCCGGCAAGACGCTCCATCGTCGTCAGTTCAATATCGAGAACGTCTTCGGCCGTGACCCCCGGAATCTCCCGCGACACGTTGAGCTGTCGCCGCTTGAACACCAGCTGGGCCGTCTCACCTATCAGGTCCTTGGCTCGCTCAAGGTCATTGATGCCCGGAAGCTGGATCAGCAGCCGGTTGTCGCCGAGGATCTGGATGTTGGGTTCTCCGAGTCCGGACGCATTCACCCGTCGTTGTATGGAACGCTTGAGGGATTCCATCTGGTCTGCGGTCGGGACAGCGGGCTCGCCCGTTTCGCGGTCTATCACCCGGTACACCAGATCGCTGCCGCCCTGGAGGTCAAGACCGAGCTTCAGTCCCAGCAACGTGTCTTCTGAGCCCCTCTCAAAATTCCCCACCTTGACAACGTTAAATGACAGAACCAGGATTGCAGTCACAACGAGGACCGCGATTATGGACAGCGATCGGGCGTTTCTACGCATCGTTCGATGAGTCCTTGGACAGATTTCCTACCAACTCTATCGCTTCCTCTCTGGATTCGATCTCGCCGCTGGCTTGGGCTTCGCGTACTCGTTCCAGATAATGCCTAACGGTGGGCCCTGGCGGCATCGACAGGACCCTCATCACGTCGTGCCCATCGAGCAACTTCGGTCGGTCCTTCGCCGTGCCGTTCGTGAAGGACCCTTGAAGGATGTGGCTAGCCACCGCGCAATGCTCAGCCCACTCCTCCTCGCCCAGCATCGGCCCGCGAGCGGCAAGATAATCGGCCAAGTTCAGGTAGATTGTGTCGAGCGCGGCTTCGCCCACATCTCGGTAGTATCGATACACTGCTCGAGCCGTCGGCATCTCTCCTTTTTGCGCCATCTGCCCAGGTCGCAGATGTTGCTCGACTGCTTTGCTGACAAGCTCGACTCCTCGCTGGCTGAACCTCAGACGCTTCATGATGCCTGCGGCCATCTCGGCCCCGAGCTCTGAGTGCCCGAAGAATCGCATCCGGCCGTTCGACTCGATGGATTTGGTCGCGGGTTTGGCGATGTCGTGCAACAAACCAGCCAGCTTCAGGAGCGTCATACGAGTGTGGCCGTCGGTTGCTTCCTGCGCAAAGAACTCTTGCTCAGAAGGGAAGCTGGGCCCCAGCTTCGCGACGGCGCCGTCGTCCTGATAGCGTTCCTGCAGCAGCCATTGGACCCATTCGGTGGTCTCGATGAGATGGTTGAAGACATCCCAGTAGTGCTCCTTCGGCTGCTCAACTCCTCTGGCTTCCGAAAGCTCTGGGATGATCTCAGTCAGCAGGTCCAGGTCGTCGAGGAGCCTGAGAGAACGCGACGGCGAAGGCGCGGCGATGAGCTTGAGTAGCTCGTCCCGCACCCGCTCCGGCGCCACGGAGCAGATCGAGCTGGCCCGTGTCCTGATCCATCGAGCGGTTGACTCTTCGATATCGAACCGCAGCTGCGCTGCCAACCTCGGGGCGCGGGCGAGCCGAGCCGGGTCTGCGTCCAGCGACTCGGGGGACAGTGATCTGACGATCCCAGCCCGGAGGTCCGTCAGACCTTCGAAAGGGTCGATGACCTGTGATTGCGTTGCCTTCGACGCGGCTTCCAGCGGGACCGCCATCGCATCGATGGTGAAGTCCCTGCGGCTCAGGTCCTCATCAATCGTGCTTTGGATAGGGGTAAGATCTACGATGCCTCCGTCATTCTCCTCGTGGGCGACGATCCTGACGATGTCACGCTCGGCATCCAGAACAACGGCGGTGCCTTCGAGGAACGTAGCCAGTTGTTCGCCTACCTCGTGAACGGGGCCCGCCACGGCGATGTCGACGTCAGACGTCGAGCGTCCGAGAACGACGTCCCTGACAACCCCTCCGACCAGATAGACTCCGGCACCCTGAGGCTCGAAAAAGCCTGCCAGCGCCTCAACCAGCGGTGGGAAACTAAGAAGGCTCTGCGATTCGGAGACCTTCGAAGGATTCATTAGAGGCTGCTCACCGGCGTTACCCAACGGCGACTTCGGCAGCCGTTTCCTCCGAATCGGCATCGACCTTCTCGAGCGTCTGATGCTCTTTGAGGTGGTCAATGTAGAGTATTCCGTCAAGATGGTCGATTTCATGTTCCAGCGCCTGCGCGAGCAGCCCATCGGACTTGAGGCGCACCAGTTTCGAGGTTCGGTCTAACGCTCTCGCCTTCACCCAGATGGCCCTCGTTATCACTGCCTGGTACCCGGGTACGCTCAGGCAACCCTCCACGATATCTCGTTCGCCTTCCCGATGCACGATCTCAGGATTTATGTACACCCGAGGCTCCTCGTCGTCGGGAAGCTCGATAACAATAACACGCTGAAGCACACCCACCTGGTTGGCGGCGAGCCCGATGCCGTTGTGGTGGTGTAGAGTCTCGATCATGTTGTCGGCAAGGTGATGAATCGACTGATCGATCTTCCGTACCTTCTTGGCTCGCTTCCGCAAGACGATATTAGGGAATTCAATGATGGACAAAACCGCCAACATCCGTCTCCAGTCCAGGGAGCAGGTCGTACAGCTTCGAGTATTAGCATCGAGATTATATCTAGGCCCCGTATGACTGTAAAGGGAGACCGGGGCGCTCCCGATAGCGGAAACAGGTTTGACGCTCAATTACTCCAGTAGGTCTGGGCCAGCTCGTGAGATGCCGTCATGCTCGTTTGAATGAAAAACAATCGGCCAAAACACGTGTTCGTAACGATTGACACAAGTACATATGTTCGCGTATAACTTGGTTTGACGCGGCGCCATCGGCCCGCCAGGTCGCAGTAAACGGTCGGCGCAACCCCCAAAGCCCCCGCAGAGATGCATCTGCCGCACCGACCGGAGACTCCTCCGCGAGTACACATGAGCGACTGGCGGGCCGTGTCACGTCTGAGCTCCGGGCAGCTAACTTCGACCAAATTCTCTTTCGAGCCGCGCCGAACTCAGGTGGATCATCGTCGGCCTTCCGTGAGGGCAGGTGTGGGGCTGCTGACATGCCTCCAACTGGCGGGCCAGTTCGGACATCTCCTCTTCGGTCAGCGTCTTGCCAGCCCGGATCGCGCCGTGGCAGGCGATAGAGTAGGCCGCTCGTTCCTCCCACGACTCGAACCCGCCGCCGTCTGCCATCAGGTCAAGCACCTCGACGAAGCCCCGGCCCGGGTCGCCGCTCGACATCAGGCGAGGAACCGCCCTGAGTACATAGGAGCCGGTTCCAAACGGTTCCACCCGAAATCCCATCGTGGTAAGCAGCTCCAGGTTGGACTCGACTACCTCTGCCTGGCGGGGCTCCAGGTCCACCGTCGCGGGTTCCATGAGGCTCTGGACCTCGGAGCCAACCGACAGGCTCTCCTCGCGCACGCGCTCAAACAAGACTCGTTCGTGGGCGGCATGCTGGTCGATCAGGTAGACGCCGTCCGGCCCCTCGGCGGCAATGTAGGTCGTTCGGACTTGACCAAGGACCCGGAGCACCGGAAGGGCGTCCATGGGCAGGATCGGCGGTCGAGGAGATCCGGTCTCGCTCACGTCGGCGCCGACGTGAGCGGAGGCCGCGTGGAACGAAGAAAGTGGCGTAGGCACCGTCGGGCCTTTGGCAGACGAAGGGGCCGCCAGCAGCCTCGCTGGTGTAAAAGACGACCCTAATGACGGACGTCCTATCTCCGGCACGGGCGAATCCGCAGTGAGCGTGTGCCGGACCGCCTGCTGGATGGCCGAGAACACCTGTTCCTGGTATCGGAATCGGACCTCGGTCTTTGTCGGATGGACGTTGACGTCTACTGACTCGTGGGGCACACCAAGGTTGACTACAGCAATGGGGAATCGACGCTCCATCAGGAATCCGCGGTACGCTTCCTCGAGCGCGTATGAGAGCATGCGATCCTGGACCCACCGCCCATTGACGAAGATGCTGATGCGGCTCCGGTTCGCCCAATCCTGAGAAGGCGACCCGATCAGGCCGGACACCTTCACGAGTTGCTCGCCTTCGCCGGGTTCTGGAGTTAACTCCAGCATCGCCTCGGCGGTCCGGGCTCCATAGACGGCGGAGACAGCTTCCTTTGGGTCGCCGGAGCCTGGGCTTGACAATGGCGTTCGTCCGTCTGACTCCATCTCGAATTGGACCGCGGGGAAAGACAGAATGTACCGGGTCAGCACGGTCTGGACGCGGGATGCTTCCGTCGCGGGCGTGCGCAGAAACTTCCGCCGCGCCGGGAGCCCTCGGAAGAGGTGTCTCACAGTAGCCGATGTTCCCGGCGGTGCGCCGTGAGGCTTCGCCGACAGGTGCTTCCCATCGGTAACCTCCACGAGCATCCCGCCGTCCGAGTCCTCTGCCCGGGTGACGAACGATACGCTGGAAACAGCCGCGATGCTGGGAAGGGCCTCCCCACGGAAGCCAAGCGTGGAAACGGACTCCAGGTCCTCGACATTCGAAAGTTTGCTGGTCGCGAACCGGTGGAACGCCAGCTCCACTTCGCGTGCGGGGATGCCGGTCCCGTCATCGGCGACACGTATGTATTCTATGCCCCCGGACCGGATCTCCAGTGAGACCTTCGTCGACCTCGCATCGAGGGAGTTCTCGACGAGCTCCTTTACCACCGAC
>CAUZJF010000158.1:0-5741 GCA_963579975.1 Dehalococcoidia bacterium | reverse complement strand
ACGACGTCTCGGGATACGCCCAGCTAAGCCCCGAGGTGATCGTCGAGAGGGACCCGGAGATTATCATCGCATGCTGCGGCGACAACATCAGCGAAAACACAGCTTTCCAGAGTGTGACGGCCGTGGTCAACGGCCGGGTTTACGTGCCGGACTCCGACGCGTTGAGCATCCCGGGGCCGAGGTACGTGGAAGGGATAGAGAAGCTGGCGCGGTGGGTCTATCCCGACCTGTTCGAGCAGGGGAACCAGGAGACGAGGGGCGGAATTGGCAAAGGCGCCTCTAGCAGATAGCGCGACTCTCAGGGGAGCGGCAGACGGTAGGCCGTCGGCGTCCCCGCCTGCCGAGCGCACTTCCGGTTACGGCCGCGCAACGGTCCGCCGTTGGCGGCGGCTGGCTATAGGCACCGCATCGCTGGTTGTCGTCGGCGTTGTGGCCGCGGGTATTGGGCCGGTCGGGATACCCCCGGTTACGGTCGCCAAGGTGCTCGTCTCCCACTTTCCGCTGGTGGACCTGGCGCAAGACTGGCCAGAGGCCTGGGACACGATCTTGTGGGACATCAGGGCCCCCCGGGTGCTGCTGGCAGGCATCGTTGGAGCGTCGCTGGCCGTGTCGGGTGCGACGTACCAGGGCATGTTCCGGAATCCCCTGGCGGATCCGTACCTGATAGGAGTCGCGTCGGGAGCCGGACTAGGAGCGACGATCGTCCTCGTGTCCGGCGCCCCGAATCAGGTCTTCGGGGTGAGTTTGCTGCCGGCCGCCGCTTTCGTGGGAGCCATCATCGCCGTGACGACGGCGTACCTGATTGCACGCACGTCAGGCGGACTGCCACTCACGACCCTTATCCTGGCCGGCGTGGCTATCGCGTCGTTGGCCAGTGCCGTCACCATTCTACTGATGATGCGAAGCGACGCGAACATTCGCCCGATCTTTAGCTGGTTGCTTGGTGGTTTCATCTCCGCCCAGTGGAGCCACAGCCTGATGGTGTTGATCTATGTGACGCCGAGCGTTCTGGTCGTGATGCTCTACGGTAGGGTGCTTAATGTCCTGCAACTCGACGAGGAGCACGCACAGCATCTAGGCGTAAACGGCGAGCGAACGAAAATCGTGTTGCTGGTTGCGGCGTCGCTGACTACGGCTGCCGCCGTCTCGTTCACCGGGCTGATAGGGTTTGTTGGCTTGATAGCTCCACATGCTGTGCGCCTTATCTGGGGGGTGGACCACCGATTGTTGCTCCCGATGGCGGCACTGGTAGGCGCGGCTTTCCTGATCTTGGCGGATCTCGTCGCTCGGACGGCTGTGAGTCCCGCCGAGCTGCCTGTCGGTGTCGTGACGGCCTTCTGCGGTGCGCCTTTTTTCCTGTACCTCTTGCGGCGCCGCCGCACCGTGAATATGTAGCGGAGTCCACCGAGCCCTGCCCCGAACCTATTTGTTCTGAAAATGGGGTGTCAAGGAGGTGGTATTCTCCCCCTTGACGGTGCGCATATCTAGGTAGAAGGAGCGCACGGGCCCGGCTTAAGGAAGGCGGGCGTCTATCACGTCGAGAACCTCGGCGAGGGACCGTAGATGGCGGTGGCGCCACCTCTCCACACTTTCCGCGTGCCTCTCGTTCGCCGGTGGGTCCTCGTGCGGGAGTAAGAGCAACCATGGTGTCATTCCGGTGTCAGCAGCGCCATCCAGCTCGTCGCTGTCCCCATCGCCGACGTACAGGCACCGCTCAGGAGCGACTCCAAGCCTTTCGACTGCTCGCGTGAAGATAGCCTCGTCTGGTTTCACGAGGCCCTCAGGCGCCGAGAAAACAGCAACGTCGAACAGAGTGCCAAAAGGAGTTGCGCTCCATAGTTCAGGGACCTCGGACGAGCAGTTGCTCAGCAATCCTAGAGCGTAGCCCTTGGTCCGCAGCGCCTTGAGTAGCTTGATTGCCCTAGGTCGGGGCTCCAGTGACTCTCGGATTGACCGGTACCGGATAGTTTTGGCAGCCTCGATCATATGGGGTTTCGCCTCGACGCCCAGCCAACCCAACGCCGCCCCAATTCCGCTTCTACCGTGGCGAGCCGTCCGGCGTTCCTCTGCAATCGGAATTGTCGCCACGGTTTTTGGAACTCAGAGGGCTCAACGCCGAGCTCGGCGGCCATTTCTACCCGTGCCAACTCCTGTTTATAGGGACTGTCAATGAGTGTTCCATACAGGTCAAATACCACGGCGTCGTAATCGGATTGCATACGGCAACATAGCATGAAGTCGCCAATCCGCTCCACAGTGGCCCGTGAAGCGCCCTGCTACGGTTCGTGCCCCAAGGAGCTCAGGGACGCGCTTTACCGACGGTTACAAGACAGTTCTTTGCGTACGAAAACGAAGAAGCGGCCTTCGGGCCGGCCTCTTCGCTGAGGAGGAGCGTAGTCGGAAAGGCTACACAGCTACGGCTTCGGGCTCTCGAAGTGTAGCCGCTGTCGCCTCGGCGATAGTCAGCAGGCGCGCGAACTCGGGGCTCAGCGCGAGTGCGGCGCCCGTGCTCTGGGTGTAGCCGCACTGCATGCAATGCTTTTCGTCGTCCTCGTCGAGGTACATATCGCCGTTGTCGTATCTTGGGCAGGACTTGAACCACATCATTTTGATCTCCTCGTCGTACGTGATTTCCACGTAATGTCTTTTGCTTGCACGACATCCTACTCGACGAGTCGCGGGACGTAATCGGATGGAAGGTTGATTCCCGGAAGTAAAAGTGCCAGAGCGTAGTCACCCGTTTGGCTAGCGCCCAATAGTACTTTCGGATGAGGAGCGGGTAGAGCTACAGTCGGTAGAACGCCGTGGCGTTGCCGCCCATCAGGGCGGCGCGGTCGTCATCCGAAATGGACCCGGCCGCAGCCAGCGTTGCTTCGAAGACCTGCTTGTAGGTCCCTGCCAGAAGGCACACGGGCCAGTCGCTCCCGAACATGAGCCTGTCGAAGCCGAAGTGCTCGATCACGTGGGCCATATATGGCTTCAGGTCCTCGACGGTCCAGTTGGCCATGTCGGTCTCGGTGACCATCCCTGACACCTTGCAATAGACGCTCGGTAACGCTGCCACTGCCGCGATGTCGGTGGCCCAGGGTTCCATGGTCCCCGCCGCGATAAGGGGTTTGGCGATGTGGTCCACCACCATTCTCAGGTCGGGCACCTTCTCGGCCAGGGGTGCGACGTACTGGAGATGCTGCGGCCTCAGAAGAAGGTCGTAGGCGAGGCCGCGCCGGGCAAGCTCCCGGAGCCCGCGAATCACGTCGTCGCGTAGCAGCCAGCGGTCGTCGGGCTCGTCGTGCACCAGGTGTCTGATGCCCACGAGGCCGGTCCGCTGCAACAGGCCGTCAAGGACGTCTCCGACGTTGCGGCTCGTGAGGTCGACCCAGGCAACGACGCCGGCCATGAAATCGTTGGCCTCAGCCAGGTCGAGGAGCCACCCGGCTTCCTCCACCGAGTGTTGCGCTTGGACGACGACGGCCTTGTCCGCGCCGGTTCGTTTCAGGTGAGGTGCGAGGTGCTCGGGCAGGTATGTCTTTCGGAGCACGTTCTCGCCCGGTGGCATCCACGGGTAGTCGAAGCGGTCGAGGTCCCACAGGTGGTGGTGTGCGTCGACGACGGTTGGCGGCGCGGATTCTCCAGTTGTCATAGCTAAGGGTCTCCAGTTACCGGTTCAGATCGAAGACGTGCTCCATCGCTGCCCACCACTCACCCGGTGCAGCGTCCTGGACGGGCTCCTGGAAGGTGCGCATCAGGGCGTCCCACTCCTTCGCGCGCGGCGATTCCATATAGCGCGGGAAGTCACGTTCGAGGTCGAAGCCGTCGGTCGTCTCCATGTACATGAACAGGCGTCGCTCGCGGAGGAATATGTCCATCCTGGTTACCCCGACGGTCTTGAGCCCGGAAATCACGTCGGGCCACACCGCCCGGTGGTGTGCCCTGTACTTTTCGATAACTCCTTCGCCCTCTTTGAGGTTGAGCGTCATACCGAATTTCTGCATTATGCACCGTCCGTCGGCTGGGTCCGGCCGAAGCGCCTTGCGTGGCGTTATTCAGGCCGGCTTCCGAGCTCGGTTATGATCTTCCACTCGTCCGGCGATATGGGATGTATGGAGACTCGAGGGCGGCGGAAGAGTGAGATGTCCTCGAGCCCTGGAGTCTCCTTGATCTCGGCCAACGTCACCGGGCGGGCCAGCTCCGCTTCGCCTTTGATGTCGACCATGAACCAGATAGGCTTCTCCGGCGTGCTCTTGGGGTCGGGGTGCTCCGAGTTCGGGTCCCAGGCGGTGTGGTCCGGGTACCCGTCGCGGACGACACTGGCGGTCCCGACTACTGCTGTAGGCTTGGCGCTCGAATGGTAGAAGAGGACGCTGTCGCCGACCTTGACCTCGTCGCGCAGGAAATTCCGGGCCTGGTAGTTACGGACCCCGTCCCACTCGGCAGTCTGGTCCTCCTCGCCTATCAAATCCTGGAACGAGTAGGCGTTGGGTTCCGATTTGAACAGCCAGTACCGGCGATCCGCCATCGATGCCTCCCTGCGTGGAATCTGCCACGTAGTTTACACCAGAACCGAGGCCTGCTTGACCAGGTCTATTGCGCCGGAATGTGGAGAGTGAGAACATCACGGCTGACCCACGGCGCATGGCGCCGTAGTGCTACTCTGAACACCCTAACCTGGCAGAGGTGGCGTTGATGTCCGTGCACTTACCCAAACACGCACAAGTCGTCATCATCGGCGGCGGAATTGCCGGCTGTAGCGTTGCCTACCATCTGACGGCCCTCGGCTGGAAGGACGTCGTGTTGCTCGAGCGCAAGACCCTCACTGGGGGCACTACGTGGCACGCCGCCGGCCTGGTGACCCAGATGCGCAACTCCCGGACGCTGATCGAGATCGCCAAATACGGTATAGACCTCTACCGGAGACTCGAGGACGAGACGGACGTCCCAACGGGTTTCAACCAGACGGGCAGCATCAGCGTAGCACGCACCGAGGGCCGGATGGATGAGCTCAAGAAAATCGCGTCGCTTGGTCGCGCCTACGGCATCGAAATCGAGCCGTTGAATCCGAAGGAGGCCGGCGAGATGTGGCCTCTGATGCGCACCGACGACCTGGTCGGGGCGATCCATATACCGCTCGACGGTCAGGTCATTCCCTCGGGCGTCTCGATGGCCATGGCATCGGCTGCTCGCGACCGAGGCGCGACCCTGGTGGAGAACGCCAGGGTGACCGGCGTCAGCCAGCGACGCGGCGCCGTGGCCGGCGTTTCGACGGACATGGGCGACATTACCTGCGAGGCCGTTGTCTGCTGCGCGGGCATGTGGTCTCGGGAGGTTGGTCTCATGTGCGGGGTCAGCGTGCCGCTGCACGCCGCCGAGCACATGTACCTGGTGACCAACCCGATGGGGATGCCGGAGGACCTGCGCTCCCTGCGCGACCCGGACGAGCAGATCTACTTCAGGCGCGATATCGAGGAGGCCGGCGCCATCCTGATGGGCGGGTTTGAGACGACGGCCAAGCCGTGGGGCAGCGACGGCATCCCAGAGGACTACCACTTCGGGTTGCTCGAACCCGACTGGGAGCACTTCAAGAGTTTTTGGGAGAATGCGATATTTCGGGTGCCGGCGATGGAGGAGGCCGGGATCAACCGCTTCTATGTGAGTGCCGAGAGCTTCACCCCCGATAACCGCTATCTTATGGGCGAAGCGCCGGAGCTACGCAATTTTTACCTCGCTACAGGGCTCAACTCCAC
>CAUZJF010000157.1:0-5770 GCA_963579975.1 Dehalococcoidia bacterium | reverse complement strand
GGCTTATGTCGAGGCGGTGGCAACCGCGCCTGAACACCAACAAGGGATACGCCACCGAGGTGATACGCCGTCTTGCTATCGAGGTGAAGGACTTCGGGCTGACCGGACTGTCGACGGGGCTGCCTTCCTTCTACGAGCGGCTTGGATGGGACCAGCGGCGCGGCCCGCTGGCGATTCGCGCCGAGGGAGGCCTTCAACCAACGTCTCTCGACAGCGCGATGGTACTCCGGCTGCCAACGACGCCGGAGCTTGACGTCGATTGGCCCATGACGGCCGAGTGGAGGGAAGGAGAACTGTGGTGACTGCTTTAGTTCTGGAGCCAGGCGAAAGCTCCAACAGCAACCCCATCCCTCTGAAAATAGGGTGCCCTAGGGCTGGCTTTCTCCCCCCTTACCAACCTTCCGCCAAAGAGGGCAGGGGTAAGACTCCACCCCTTTTTCGTTTTCGATGGGTGTTGGTGACAACCTGGATGACTTCGCGGTGAGTGAAAGCCAGACGGAGGCCAAGATAAACGCTGGAACGACGCTGCCTGCGAGCTCGAAGGTAGCGGTGGTCTACACCCGGCCCGAGACGGTCCTCGACGACGTGGGGCATGCGATGCGCCTCGCGGACTATCAAACACACCTGCCGATAGACGCCGCGACGCTGCTCAAGATAAACATCTCATGGCAGCACTACTACCCGGCCTGTTCGACGACACCCTGGCAGCTCGAAGGCGTCATCAAGACGCTCAAAGACGACGGATTCGGAGAGCTAATCCCTACCCACAACGGCACCGTGGTCGTCGATCCGAAGGAAGGGGCGGCCAACAACAAGCACACCGCCGTGGAGGCGAAGTACGGGCTCGAGACCGTCTATCTCGACTTTCCGCCGGCAAAGTGGGTCCCCTACAAGCCCAAGGCCGAGATGCTGGTGCTGGACGAGATCTATCCTGAAGGCATCGAGATTCCCGAGATCATGATGGACAAGAACATCGTCCATCTGCCGACGTTGAAGACCCACGTTTTCACGACTATGACGGGCGCGATGAAGAACGCCTTCGGAGGCCTGCTGAACCGAAAGCGTCACTGGACGCACTCGGTCATCCACCAAACGCTGGTGGACCTCCTGAACATCCAGCGCGAGATCCACCCAGGCGTATTCGCGGTCACCGACGGCACGTTTGCCGGCGATGGCCCCGGGCCGAGAGCGATGCGCTGGCACGTCAAAAACGTCCTGATTGCGGGCGCTGATCAAGTGGCTGTCGATGCGGTGGCGGCGCGTATGATGGGCTTCGATCCGATGTCCATCGAGTTCATCAGGCTCGGCCACGAGATGGGCCTCGGCTGCGGAAAGACCGATGAGATCGAGGTCGTCGGCGAGGACATTTCGGGGGTCAACTACCACTTCAGCGGTGGCCAGAACACTTTCGCCAGTCGAGGACAAAAGCTGATCTATTGGGGCCCGCTAAAACCCCTCGAGAAGGTATTGCTGCGGTCGTTCCTGGCGCCCTGGGCGTACCTGGCATCGAACCTGTACCACAACACGTACTGGCTGCGTTTCATTGGAAGGAAGCGGGTGCGCGAGGCGATGAAGACGCCGTGGGGCAAGTTTTTTCAAAACTATTAGGGCCAGGAATCCGTCTCAGCGATGCCATGCAACACGGAGGACCGGGCAGACACACAGGTCTGGCCCTACGTCGGATGATTCGGACCAGCCCCTTCGACATCAAGCTGAATAAACGAAGGCCCCGCGATCGCGGGGCCTTCGTTGTTCTGTCTGGGATCCGCATCCCGGCGATCGACCGGTTGGGCGACGGTCAAGCAGCGGTCGGGAGCGCCGTCACCTGAGGAACCACAGGAATCCGATCTGGAATATGGTCAGGGCGATGGACAGCAATATCATCACGATGAAAGCCGACCACCCTAGCAGAGCGACGATCATCCAGAAAAAACCGAGTCCGATAACTAAAGCAAAGCCGTAAGCAGCTTTCTCAACGACGGTGTCGAGTCTCTGTCTGAACTTCGATACTTCTTGCTCGTACACGGCCCCACTCCTTCTCCCTGGCTGCTACCTCGGCTCGTTTGGTCAGCACATTATACCAGAGTCGAATCGGCAACGCGGGCACGGACGACCGTCCCTGATGCTCGACTCGGTCCCCACAAAAGCTCGTTCACGAGATACAATGACCCGGCGCGAAACGAGAGGTAAAACGATGGCCCGGGTACACGTAATAGGTGCGGGAACCCCAACCCCAACTCGAACTCGATTCGGCTCTTCATTTGTTGTGGAGGTCGCGGGCGAACAGGTCATGATCGACTGCGGACCGGCGGCGACACACAAGCTGGTCAAGGCAGGGCTATGGCCGACGGAGATCGATTACCTGTTCTTCACTCATCACCACTTCGATCACGACGTCGACTTCCCCTGCTTCCTACTATGCAGGTGGGACCAGAGCATTGGTAAGGAGAACCAGCTACAGGTCTTCGGCCCGAGCCCTACAGAGAAGCTGACCGATGGAATCCTCGGCGAGGATGGCGTGTTCGCGCACGACTGGAAGGCCCGGGTGAACCACCCCGCCAGCCAGCAGGTCTACGTTAACCGTGGGGGCGAGCTCCCTCGCAACCCGCCGGACGTTTCCGCCAAGGACATAGGGCCTGGGCGAGTCTACTCCGCCGCGGACTGGGAGATGACCGCTTCTACGGCCGATCACGTCCAGCCGTACCTCGATTCCCTGGCGTACCGCCTGGACAGCCCAGAAGGGAGCATCGTCTTCACGGGGGACACCGCGCCGTGCAAGCCGGTTGTCGATCTCGCGGCCGACGCGGACGTTATGCTGTGCATGTGCTGGGGCGACCAGGAGTACATCGAGGGCATCGGCGAGGCGGCCGGAGTATGCGGAACGGTCGACGCGGCCAGAATGGCCCAGGAGGCCTCCGTCAAGAAGCTGGTGCTGGTGCACGT
This sequence comes from Dehalococcoidia bacterium, assembly GCA_963579975.1. Lineage (GTDB taxonomy): Bacteria > Chloroflexota > Dehalococcoidia > Lucifugimonadales > CAUZJF01 > CAUZJF01. The sequence goes on along the minus strand of CAUZJF010000157.1, from coordinate 2,827 downwards.
TGGAAACGACCTGGCGGAGCACGGCCCCATGGAAAAGGGCATTGGCGACGTGAAGCGGGTCTACGACGGAGAGCTGGTATTCTCGGACGAGCTGATGTCGTTCGAGGTCTAGACTCCGGCAGGGAAGTGCCTATGCGCCAGACTCTGGCCCTGACGGGCGACATCATGCTTCGAAACGTACGCGATCCCGGAAAGCCTTTCGCCGGCGAAGACAGCGCTGACGTGATTTTGGGGAATCTCGAGGGATGCCTGTACGATTCTGACGAGGGGCGTCTTCAGAGGGAGTCTCCACCCCCGAAGGACATCTCGCAGAGCCCGCCCCTGAAGTCCCGCAGGTACGATGCAGGCACGGCGGCGGCCCCGTTCCTTGCGAAGATGGGCTTCGACGCCGTCGGCTGCGCGAACAACGTAACCTTCGGCGCCGAAGCGATCTTGGCCTCTCTCGCGGTCCTTGACGAAATGGGAATCGGCCATGCCGGGGCCGGTGCCGACCGTCTCTCGGCACGTGCTCCCGCGATTGTCGAGAAGGACGGCGTGAGGATAGGATTCCTCCAGTACACGTCGACCTACTCTCCCATCGGCCACGAGGCCGCCGAGGGCAATCCGGGCGTGGCTACGGTCAAAGCCTACACGGCGTACCAGCCGCACCACGACGTTCTCCAGATGCCGGGCGCTGCGGCGACGGCGCTCACCTGGGCCGACGCAGAGCAGCTCGGTGCAATGCAGGAAGACATCGAGCGTCTGAGCCGGAACGTCGATGTCGTGGTAGCCTCCTACCACTGGGGCGTCGGCCTGGAGATTCGTCCGACTCAGTACCAGGTCGAGATCGCGCACGCGGCCATCGACGCGGGAGCCGGTCTGGTCATGGGCCACGGCCCGCACGTCGTTCAGCCGGTCGAGATGTATCGAGACACACCGGTATTCTACGGGCTGGGCGACTTCGCTACCCGGAATCAGAGAATCGGGCTTGTCGCCTGGGTAGGCCTGGAAGGCCGCGATATCGACAGCCTCGCCTGCTCGCCCGTCGGACACGACCCTGACACGGGCAGGACGATCATCCGCAACCCGGCGGACGAGCCCGAGACGGTCGAGGTCCTCCAGGAGACGTCGCGTGAGTTTGGCACCGAACTTCGAGTCGAGAACGGACGATTGGTGGTTGTTGCCTAAACGTGAGCACGTTCGCAATCCCAATGAAAGAGAGAGTTCAAGCATGATTGTTGATTCGCACGCCTATTGCTTCGAGCCGCTTGACGGTGCTAGGGGGTACTCCAGCAGCCAGGAACACCTGACCTGGGTGCAGGCTGCCCACGCAGGGCACCATCAGCCGGCGGTGCGGATCAAGGACCGCGCGCCGGGACGCTCGGACATTCTCGCGCCTGACGGAAAGGGAGAACTCGACAGCCTGCCCGATGTCCGTTTTCGTATCAACAAACCGCGCGGCCGCGCGGTCTGGGACTACGAAGGCGACGAGTACACTAAGTACTTCCTTCCGCCCAACACGCGCGACGGCGAGTTCACGCCGTTTAGCCTCACCTGCGAGATGGACTATGCCGACGTCGACGTGGCGCTGGTCCATACCGACCCGATGCTCTTGCGAGACAGCTCGTACCTAGCAGAGTGTATCGAGCGCTTTCCGGACCGATTGCGGGCAATGGCGCCCGTGGAGGAGTGGCGCATCCACAACGACGTAGACGGTGTGCTCAAGGAGCTGACCACCGCCATCGAGGCGCACAAGCTGCACGCGATCAAGTTCAACCCGCTCGGCTACAACATCAGCCCGGAGCCATGGGACGACGGGGCGTACCGTCCCTTCTGGGAGGCTGCGACGGCATTGAACGTACCGGTGTTCTTTACGCTGGGCACGGGGCCACAGGCGCGAGCCGCCGGCGGTCAGTCCGACGAAGAGCAGAGAACCGGATACCTCAACGAGCTGCGTATCCTGATGCGTTGGATGGAGCGTTACCCGAATACTCTGGCCAGCCTGACCCATGGATTCCCGTGGCGTGCCTTCCTCGACGGGGACGGCATTACATTGCCCGAAGCTATCTGGGAGCCCTTCCAAAACTCGAACCTCAGCCTCGAGGTGTGCTTCCCTGTACGTCTGGGCGACCTGTTCGATTTCCCATACAGGGAAGTGTGGCCGACGCTTCAAGAGATGGTGGAACGGATAGGCTCGGACCGCTTGCTCTGGGGCACGGACATGCCGTTCCAGAACCGCTTCTGCACCTACAGGCAGTCCCGCAAGTGGATCGAGAAATATTGCGACTTCCTGACCGCCGACGATCTTGCGAATATCATGGGAGGCGCGGCGGCACGCGTGCTTGGGCTGTAGCCGCTCGATAGTACACGGACTTCCAGCGTCGAAGGACCGTGGTGTTCGACGATCCCCCTCATCCCCTTCGGCAGATCAGGACAGGCCTAGCCTTCTCCCGCCAAGGGAGAAGGGGCAAGAGACTACCTTGACAAGGGTGGTTTGTGGCACTAGAATGGTCCGCGTTGCATGGACTATTTGGGGGATGCGATGGAACCGACGAGAACTGAGCTTATCGAGACGATGGCGAGCCTGTGGGCGCGGACGCGGAAGGCGATGCGTCCGCCCCACACCCAAAAGTGGACTGACACGGAACTGACGATGCGGCAGGCCCGGGCGCTCATGCTTCTCAGTCACGCCCCCAAACGGATGAGCGACATCGCGGCGCGAATGGGGAAAGGCACTTCTGCCGCCTCGACTCTGATAGACCGGCTGGTGAATAAGGGACTTGTGCAGCGAGTCGAAGACGTCTCGGACCGCCGGGTCGTAACGTGCCGACTTACGGCGGACGGCGAT
>CAUZJF010000156.1:0-5839 GCA_963579975.1 Dehalococcoidia bacterium | reverse complement strand
GCCGCTCATTTACGAGACACGTTCGCGCAAGGGCTGGCTTCGGCCGCGTTGGTGGCAGGCATCCTCCACGACGGGCTCACGACGGTGGACGCACTGAAGACAGCGCTAGCCGGTTGGGGGGTTGACGTGCGTCGGACGTCGCCCGTTCAGGACCCTGCCGGGGAGGCCGCATGACCGACCGCCGCCTCCGCTCCGCCGCAGACCTGGACAGCCTTCACTTCGACGAGCAGGGCCTCGTGCCCGTGGTGGCGCAGGACGCCGCCGGCGCCCGAGTGCTCATGTTGGCCTGGGCGAACCGCGATGCGCTGGCCCGCACGGTGGCAACCGGCGAGGTCCATTTCTGGTCGCGCAGCCGAGGCGAAATATGGAAAAAGGGCGAGACCAGCGGGAACGTGCTGCGGCTCCTCGCGCTGTACGCCGATTGCGACGGTGACACCGTCCTGGCGCTCGTGCACCCTAGCGGCCCTGCCTGCCACACGGGGGACGTGAGCTGCTTTGGGGACGGTTCCGTGCCCGCTGCCGTCGGCCCGTTCGACGCGCTGTGGTCGGTGATCGAAGAACGTGCAAGCACCCTCCCTGAGGAGAGTTACACGACGCGTCTCCTAGGTGACGAAAACCTCCGCCTCAAAAAGCTAGGCGAGGAGACCGCCGAGCTGGTCGTCGCGCTCGCCCACGGCGACCGCGAGCGCATTCCGGAGGAAGCTGCTGACCTCTTTTACCATCTCCTTGCGGCTCTCAAGGGCGCGGGAGTGGAGCTCGGCGCCGTCCTCGATGTGTTAGAGGAGCGACGCCGTTAGAAAGGCACGGAGTCCATGGCCTGGCACAAATCAGCCCGAGACCCCCATCTTGACCGACTTTCTTCCCACAGGCGGGCTGAGGCCCTTTGAACCGGCTTCCACGGTAGCCTTTTCTGGAGAGGATGCATGATGAGACTCGATCGCATGGGCGCCGCCCTCGTTCTCGCTGCGGGGCTGGCGATACTTCCGGCCTGCGCCGGTGAGGACCAGGTAGCGCAGGGAGAGATCGTGAAGGGCGGGGATGACCGCACCGGCGGATACACCGCCGACGAAAACTGGTGGAAGCCGGCGCCAGACCACGACGAGGAATGGGAGTGGGGGCAGGTGTCAGGCATGGCAGCCGACACCCCGGACCGGATCGTCGTGGCCGTGTGGGGCGACCGGAACGCCGACGGTGAGGAGCGGCCGAACAGCTCCAACTACATGGTGGTCGTCGATGGGAACGGAGACATCATCGAGCGCTGGACCCAGTGGGACACGATGCTCAACACACCCCACCAGGTCTACATCAGCCCGTACGACCCCGAGCGCCACATCTGGGTCGTCGAGCGCGGCGGCGGCGTCGATGATATCCACGAACAGATCATCAAATTCACCAACGACGGCTCGGAGATCGTGCTGCGACTCCTGGACCCCAATCCGCGCCAAAGCGGAGAGGAGGCACGAGCTAACACGAGCCCGGGACCGCTCGATTTCGGCCAGGCTGCTGTGATGACCTTCCTTCCGAACGGCGATTTCCTTGTCGGAGACGGTTACCAGAACGGCCGGATCGCCAGGTACAACGCGGAGGGCGAGCTCGTGTCGGAATTCGGGTCAGTTGGGAGTGGCCCCGGACAGTTTGACCTAATCCACGGCATCGCCGTGGACCGGGATCGCCACATCTACGTGGCCGACCGCAACAACAATCGCATCCAGGTCTTCACGGAGGACGGAGAGTTCATCGAAGAGTGGCCCGAAGTCACTGATCCCGTCGGCATCTTCACCGACGAGAACGACGCGGTCTGGGTGGTCTCTGCGGCGGTGAACCGTATCCTCAGGTACAGCCTGGACGGCGAGCTCCAGTACCACTGGGGCGCGGGAAGGGGCTATGGAGGCGGTTTTCCCGGTGGCCTCGGGCGTCCACACCAGATGGACGTGGACCAGGATGGCAACGTCTATATCGCCAGCTGGGAAGGCGGTTGGCTGGGCAAGTTCGTTCCGAAACCGGGGGCTGATCCCATCAAGCTCGTCGGACGAGGATTGGTCCTCGCGGACTAGACGGACTAGTCAGTCCTGACACGAGGCCGAACAGCAATTGGGATGAGGCCCGCGGCGCAAGATGTGCCGCGGGCCTTTCTCCCCAGCACATCAAGACCCCCCGACGGCGCTGAGGGGAAAAACCAGCACTGCTAACGAAAGTGCTCGGCCTGCACCGCTTTGATCTCCTCGATGGAGTCGATGAAGGCCTCTAGAACGTCTGGGTCGAAATGACTCGCCGCGTCGCCGAGCATCATCTCGATCACCTCGTCGTGGGGAACGGCCCTCCGGTAGGGCCGGTCGACGGTGACGGCGTCGAAAACGTCCACCACCGCGCAAATGCGCGCCTCGATGGGAATGTCCTCGCCCGCAATACCGTTCGAGCCGTGGGACGGGACGTTCATTGACGACGAGGAGGCAACGCCGTGACTTCCTTCCTTGAAGGGCTCGCGAGTTCGCTCTTCCAAGCGCGAAGCGTAGAGATCGTGGTGGCCGACCCACTGGAAGCGCTGATTGTCCTGGGTGTAGGCTACATCGTGCTCAGCGTTGCCGAATCGGCGATCGTCGAAGTGACCTTTCAACTGCTCAGGGTTCGCGGTCGGATCATGGCTAACGTGATCCAGGCACTTCTGGGGTCGGGCACCGGCGCTTTCTATCAACTCCCAACCGTGCGGTCGCTCCAGCAGACGGGGTTCCTTCGAGGGGCTGTTCGCAAGCCGCCTCCGCAACGAGCGAACCCCGTGTCCGTCGACTTCATCGACTCTGATACCTTCGCCCAGGCGTTCGCGACACTCGCGTCTACGAACAGCTTGCCCGAAGAGCTAGTCGGTAAGGACTCGCCGTTCTCCTATCGCGGCGGTGAGATTCAGCTTGGGCGAGTTCAGCACTGGTTCGACCAAGCGATGCGGGGAACGAAGCGCCAGTACCGGCGGTCGGTTCAGCTCGCCCTTTTTGGATTGGGTTTTCTAACCGCTTGGGCGGTGGAACTGGACAGCGTTACGATCTTGCGGCAGGGGTTTCTCGGTACTGATGCGAGTCAAGCCACGTGGCCAATCGTCGGGTACATCGTCACGGCTGGAGCCGTCGCCCTCGGCTCACAGTATTGGTTCGATCTAGTTGGACGGTTGCTGGGTCTTCGCTCTCAGCTGACGACTCAAGGTATCGGGTGGGGGTGTGTCCAGCTCGCCGGCCGGATTCAAGGACGTCTTGAGGCGCCTCCAAGACCTTCCTTCGCGCCAGTCGTCGCCGGCACGCAGGCCTGTACCTCGGCCTAAAGTCCTGCGAAGTATTCCCGCATTCCGGCCATACGCTCCTTCGCGCCGGGCCATTCGTTGGCGACCTGCTCCACATGCGCCAGGAGCCCGGGTTGGCCCGTATGCTCGCGGACTTCAGCCAGCATATGCTCGACTTTGCAGAAAGCCGCGAGCATCTCGCCGCTCGTGGCATGAAACATGGGCGCGTCGATCGCCCCATGAACGACGAAGGCCGCTGCCATATCCCAGTAACCCATGACCATTCGGACCTTGGTGCTGTGCTCCGAGCCGAGGACTGCTGCGAAATCTTCAGGTGATCCGGGATTAAACGAGCGGGTTACCCAGTCCCGTGCCTCGCGGAGTTTGGCTTCCCTGCGAAGCTCGTAAAGGCGCATCAGCAGATCGGCGTTCTCGTGTGGTGTGCTCAAGGAATCTCCCGGAAAGAATGAGGGCCGTGGAATGCCGTGGCAAGTTCGCGTAACTGTCCATCTTCGGCCAGTTTGAGCCCAGCCATCGCCCAACACCAGCAGCACCCGTAGCTTGAGCACATGGGCCTATTATTTTGTCTATCTAGCCGGTGCAGCTGCGTCTGGCGTGTGGGTCTACTCGGATGCGAAGAAGCATGAACGTGCGAATCCGAGGTCCCTCACCCTTGTTACTGCCGTACTCTTCCCGGTTGGCCTGCTCTTCTACATCCTGTCACGCTGAGCGTATCCACATTGCATCCATGGGCAACCACGTAGTGCACAGCCCTTCTCACGTCGTCATATCGTACACGTTCCTTTCGCGGGGGGAGACATGTCGCTCAACATGAAGGCTCTTGCGTTGACAGCAGCAGTGCTCTGGGGCGGATGCTTTTTCTTGGTGGGTCTGGCCAATCTTGTCTGGCCCTCGTACGGCGGGCTGTGGCTGGATCTGGGAGCGTCGATCTACCCCGGATATCGTGGCGCGTCGGGCTTCGGGTCAGTGCTAGTCATAACGCTTTACGGGCTTGCCGATGGTGCGATCGCCGGCGCTATTTTCGCTTGGTTGTACAACGCGGTCGCAGGTCAGGGGAGAGCCGGGTGACTGGACGTCTCATAGATCACCGGAGAACAAATGCGCAAAATCGTAAGCGTGTCGGGGACGAGCCGACCTGGCAACTACACTTCGCATGCACTGGATATAGTCAACTCTGAGTTGACCGCCTTGGGACACGTGCGTGCCACCAAGACCACGCGCATGTACACGGTCCAAGGAGACTATGGCGGCTCTGAAGAAGGCCGGGGGAGCGGGGTACACAGCGCCCAGGGGCTGATCAGCCCACTCTGTATTGACCGTGAGTCCCTCTAGCCATCCCTTGGGCGGTTCCGGAGCGCCGAGTACTTCCAGTGGATAGAATCTGGCGTCTTCGCACAGCCATGTGTCGATAGTGTCGGCGGAAAACGAAAAACCTTTAGGCCAAAGGGGGTGCAAATCCTTCTAGGGATTGACCGGGAGGATGGTCAGGAAACTTGCGTGCCCGAGCACCTCGGAGAGCGACCTCGGCACCAACAGCAGAGCGTTCGCTAGTTAGGGGCAGGCCACAACTCAAAGAACCTGCCGGAGCCACCTACGCTCTGGATGATCGACTGCAGACGGTCGCCGGGTCGGACTAGAACGGAGAAGTCACGATCGGCGCTGGAGCGCAGGCGGTTACCCCCGCTCCCTGTTGCTTCCCTCGCGAACAGCCATAGTCGCTCCTGTTCATCTACTTCTGACCGGATCAAGACGAGGTGGGCTGACGGTGTGTGGTCACGTCCAACGACTCCGTAGCCCCCTTTTGCAAATGGGACCCGCGGTAGGGGAGGTTAGGCTCGGTGTGGGACGTAGGGCCGGCCACGTAATCGGAGCCGCGAATCGGCAGCCAACCCCCCGCCTAGTACCGGGGCCGTAGGCGGACCGAGCGCGGTGTTCGTTGTCCAGGTCCAGCATTTGACACATCGGCGCACTGCCCTAGGTTTCGCGCTCTGGACTGCCAGCATTCAGTACCGATGAGTGCTAGTAGTGCCGCTGTACCTAATGGATCGACCACCGGATCAGCCACAGGAGGCAGGGAAGCATGGCCACAAAGACCAAGGCCACCGCCAAGATCAAGCCGCTCAGCGACCGTGTCGTGGTGCGGCCCCTGGAGGATGATGAGCAGATGCGGGGCGGGCTCTACATCCCCGACACCGCTAAGGAGAAGCCCCAACAAGGGGAGATCATGGCCGTCGGGCCGGGCAAAGTCAGCGACCAGGGCGAGCGCATCGCCCCCGATGTAAAGGCGGGTGACAAGGTCCTGTACGGGAAGTACAGCGGGACCGAAGTGACCGTCGACGGGGAGGAGTACCTCATCTTCCGTGAATCCGACGTCCTCGCCATTCTGAAGTAACCGCCTGTAGCGCGAAGCAATCTAAGGAGAAGCGAGATATGGCAGCCAAGGATCTAGCATTCGACGTAGAGGCGAGAGCCCGTCTCAAGGCGGGCGTGGACAAGCTTGCCAGAGCGGTGACGGTGACGCTCGGCCCCAAGGGGCGGAACGTCGTCATAGAC
>CAUZJF010000155.1:0-5910 GCA_963579975.1 Dehalococcoidia bacterium | reverse complement strand
CAGCTCCATTTACGTCGAACGGAGCTACCTTGGGGCCTCGCTGATGGTGCTCTTCCGGCTCGATTTCGGTGTGTAGAGGCATCTTGTGGGAGCCCGGGATAACCCGGAGGCATCCCGAGTCCGGAGTCACCGGGTCGAGGTACATCGACATTTTGAGTCGAACGTACGTTAGCTCTTTTTCCGTGCAGGGCCGGTCGGCATGCCATGGGTGATAGCCTCGCACGGTGATGTTGCCCTCCGAACCCGCCCAGACGAAGCCTGGGCCCAGAAGGTCCTGTAGAGCAAGGTAAACACGGTCGTCTGTGACGAGATCGGTCAGACGGTTGCTTCGTTCCACGAACGGCGCGATCGCCTGTTCGTCGTCGCCGGAGAAGGGTCTGCCGCCGCGCTCCTCGGCCCAGATCCGGTCGGCCTCTCGGGAAATCGAGGCTATCTCTTTGGTCGTGAACCGCTGTCTGAAGACGAGGAAACCGAACGTGTCGAAGTGGGCCCTCTGGGCGGCTGTGAGCACGCTACCCTTTCTTACCGACGAGGTTTTCCCAGCGGGCCGTGGTGAGGAACTTCAGAAGGGCGGTACGGGCTTCGTCAGTATCGATCCTTCGCAACGCGTGGAGCGATTTGGCCCGGACCCCCGGGTTGGTATCTTTGAGCGCCTCTATCAGCTTGGGAGTCGCCTCCTCGGCTCGCGTTCCCAGGCGCGCCAGCGACAGAGCCGCCGCCTTGCGGACATTGGGCTCTTCGTCGTCGAGGGTGTCGATCAGGGACGGGACCGAGCGGCCTTCGCCGTCCGCGATGCCCAGTGCCTCGGCCGCCTGTCGCCGCACCTCGAGGGACTCGTCATTGAGCGCCGCCTCGAGAGCGGGGACGCCTTCTTGGCCAGCTCGTCCTATTTCCCCGATTGCCGCCGCAGCTATGGCCCGGACGGCCGCACTGCTGTCCTTCGTCGCGTCGGCCAGGGCAGGGACGGCGGGTGCCCCCATCGCGGTCAGTGCGTAGATTGCGTTCTGGCTCCCGATGCTCACGCCATCGTACTGATCGAGCTCTTCGGCCAGCCGATCGGAGCCGGCTCGAAGAGTGTCCATCAGAGGGCCGACGGCGCCATCTCCGGCGTGTCCCAGTAAGTACGCTGCCCGCAGGGCTTCCGGCTCGGAATCACCTTTCAGCGCTTCGAAGAGGCGTGACGGTTCTTCGTCAGGCCTTTGTGGCGCCGACCCTTTTACCCCGCGATGCCAGTCCCACATCGTTGCCCACATTCCGTCGCGAATGTCGCCGGTCGACTCCCAGTCGGCATCGCCGTCGTCCCAGCTTGGTGTATCGGGCTCCTCCATCCGGACCACCAGGAACTTGACCATGTACCGGTTCTTGTCGCTCTGGTTGGGGGTCCCTCGATGGAATATGTCGTAGTGGACGATGTTCACGGTCCCGGCTTCACCCGCCATTCCCACTTCCCGCTCCGGGTCGGGCGGCGTGTTGTTGTAATGGCTGCTGGGGACGGCGCCTGTCGGGCCCATGTCCGGAGTCGTATCTTGGGGATAGTACATGGCCATAACCCACCGGGTCCGGTGCTGTCGCCGGGTGTACCCGTCCTTATGGAGTCGCTGGCCTTCGGAGCCCGGCGGATTGAAGTGGCAATGATGGTGCGGGTGGTAGAAGAAGTTGGGGCCCAAAATGCTGGTCAGTGCGCCGACGACGTTGGGATGATCGAGGATTTCTTGAAGGTCCGGGACCCTGGGCAGAATGTTGTTACCTGGGTTCCACTCGTCGTGTATGACGTGCTCTAGCTGCGCGAATATCGAACCATGAAAGTCCGCTGGGTAGTCGGCCTTCACGCTCAGGTAGCCGTCGCGTACGTAGGCGCCCATCTGGGCGCTATTCAAAAGCCCTGTTTGACTAGACATGGCTGAAGACCTCTGGCTGCATAGTTTCGCGCGGAATCGAGTGTAGATGCGAGCTTGCGTGGTGTCAAACGCTGTTCCATGTCTTCTCGGTCATGAAAAGGCGCGCTTGACAGTCAAATACCCCACGCGTATCGTTGGGGCGCCGATTTCTTTATCCCCACCAATCGTGAGCGAGCATTCCTGGAGGTACCCGATGAGCAGCGCCGTCTCCGTCCCCGGAATTGTCAACATCAAGGCCAGTCAGGTTGCACCGCCGCCCGTTTGGGCGCTCATGGAGCGCGATCTTATTGACCTGATGACAGAGTCCGCTGAGATGTACGCCCGGAAGTACACGGAGCGTGGGGGTGGAACGCTGCTTGCCGAGGACCTCGACGACCTCTACGAGCAGTTCTACAACTACGGGCTCTTCTACGCCATCGGTGCCGACGACAACCTCCTTGACCTTCACCTTCGCGAGTGGAATGCCTCGACGAGGATCAGCGACGACACCATTGTCCACCGGGCCAAGCACAACGACCACAAAAAGGTTTTTAGCCGCTCGGTACACAACGAGTTCTGGAACATGGACCAGGCCGCCGAATGGCACCACCTGGGCGAGGGGAGTATGGCCTTCTACGACTTCGGTGTCGCCGACCCCACGATATCGGAGAACGTCCGGCGGGCAAAGCGCTTCGCGGCGATGTTCATCGGCGAGGACCCGGAGGCGCCCAACTACGACCCGAAGTACAAGATTCTCCGATCGCCCTTCCACTCCAGCCAGGGCCCCAAACTGCACACCGAGCCCTTTGGAGCACACTCAACGCTGTGGGCAGGAAGAAGCTGGGACAACTGGGAGCTCAATTACTACGGTGTGCGAGCTTCGTTGTACCCGCTGGTCAAGGACCTCGAGCCCAATTGGTTCGAGGTCCCGGAGCGCAAAGAAGAAATCCACAAGTTGTTCGAGAAGCTCATATTGCAGAGCGACACACCGAACAGCCTGGCCGCCACCGCCCTCGTGACCGATGCGTACCTGTACACCGGCGACGAGAAGTACAAGAAATGGGTGCTGGAGTATACCGAAGCGTGGATGGACCGGGCGAAGAAGAACGGTGGAATCATGCCCGACAACGTCGGGCCGACCGGCAAGATAGGAGAGCACCGCGAGGGACAGTGGTGGGGCGGAATGTATGGCTGGAACCACTACCAGGGTTTCAGCATCATGTTCCACGGCCTCAGCATTGCGGCCGAGTGCGCCTTGCTACTGACCGGGGACTTCGGCTATCTCGACCTTCTTCGCGACCAGATCAAGGTCCTCCTCGACGCGTCGATCAAACGGGACGACGGACAGCTCATAATGCCTACCCGGTACGGCCCCGACGGCTGGCAATACGATCCGCCCAAAGCACGGACAACGGAAGGCAAAATCACTTACAGGAACGTCTACACCGGCCCGATGCCGTGGCGGGCGCAGGAGCTGGTGCACCTGTACCACGCTTCGATGTCCCAGCAAGACTACGATCTAATCGCGCAGGTCCGTGACGGCGAGGTGGAGCGCGACTGGAACGATGTGAGCGAGAGAGGCGGAGAGAAAAACGGCGGCGACACGGAGCTGGCTCGATTCCAGTACTACGACGGCCAAAACCCCGACTGGCCGAAGAAAATACTGAGCGCGGAGTACGGCTGGGCTCTCGAGACTTTCGAAGAGATACGAGCCGATAACCGCACTGTCGAGGAGATGATCTCAACCAACAGTTTCCCACAGCATCCAGTGCTCACAAAGGGTCTGACCCAGGTGACTATGGGGACGCCGCAGTCCGTATACAACGGCGGCTTGCTCAGGGCGACAGTGCGGTATTTCGATCAGGACCAGGGTCGTCCGGGTCTGCCTAAGGACGTAGCAGCGCTGGTCGACGAGCTAAAGCCCGACAAGGCCGGTATTCAGCTCGTGAACGTGAACCCCGATGAGACTCGAAGACTAATCGTCCAGGCCGGGGCGTTCGGCGAGCATCAGTTTACGGAAGTGCGCTTCCAAGAGGACGAGAGTGACCGGACCGCAGCGATCAACGGCAAGGCCTTCGCCGTCGAGCTGCCGCCCTCGACCTCGATCCGTATCGAGGTCGGAATGAAACGGTTCGCCAACGACCCCAGCTACGCGTTCCCCTGGCACGGCGACAAAATCCCTGTCCCGTTCCAGTAGAACTATTCGACGCCACTACCAGCAGTAAGGGCGGGTCGTAAGACCCGCCCGATCACGTTCCAGACGGAGGTAAATCGATGGCCCCAACTACGTCTCTAACACTGCCTGAGATGCCAACGGTCAGGGCGACCGCCATTGCTCCACCGCCGGGGTGGGCGCTGCTTGAGCGCCGTCTCATTGACCTGATGGAGAAGGGCACTGAAACCGCGGTCCGGAATCACTCGGAGCGGGGCGGCGTCATCATGTATGCTGACGACGTCGATGACCTTTACGAGCGCGTCTACAACTGGGGATTGTTCTATTCGATGGGCGCCAACAAAAAGGTCCTCGAATTAGCGTTGGATTCTTGGAACGCGACAACCCGTTTCTTCGACGACAGCATCGTCAGTCGGGTGCACGATCGATTTCATCCGCAGATACACAAGGAATACTACAACCTGGCCAACCCGGGTGACGCCGAGTGGCACCACAAGGGCGAAGGCAACATGGCCTTCTACGACTTTGGTGTCGCCGATCCGACTATCTCCGAAAATGTTCGTCGGGCAAGAAGGTTCGCCTCGTACTACATAGGCGAGGACCCGGAAGCGCCCAACTGGGACCCGGAGCACAAGATGCTCAGGTCACCGATGCAGACGGGCATCGGGCCCTGGCATTCCGCGACCACGGAGCAAGCACATAGCTATCTCCTCGGTGGACGTGGACTCGACTCGATCTCCTGGTACGGGGTCCGGGCCACGCTGCATCCGATTGTTAAAGACCTGGAAGCGGACTGGTGGAAGGACGACAAACGTCGAGCGGAAATAGTCGGACTCTTCGAGAAGATCGTCCTCAACACCGACTCGTCGAACAACCTGGCCGCAACCGCCCTGGTGACCAACGCCTATCTATATACGGGCGACGAGAAGTACAAGCGATGGGTCCTGGGATACGTCGACGCGTGGGCCGACCGGACGCGTCGTAACAACGGTATTCTGCCGGACAACGTTGGACCGTCCGGGAAGATCGGAGAGAATCGCGAGGGACAGTGGTGGGGCGGTCTGTACGGGTGGGGTCACTACCAGGGCTTCAACATCATGTTCCACGGGCTCGTAACGGCATGCGAGTGCGCCTTGCTGCTCACCGGCGACTACGGCTATCTGGACTTGCTCCGATCGCAGGTCGAGATGCTACTGGACAAGTCGATCACGCAGGAGAACGGTCAGGTCACGGTGCCGCTGCGACACGGCCCGGACGGCTGGGACAACTACCAGCCCGTGCGGATACTCGAGCCTGCACATCTCTATCACGCGTCCCTGTCGCAAGACGACTACGAGCTGATGGTGCGGATTCGAGAGGGCGATATCGAACGCGACTGGAACCAGGTCATCGATACGGCAGAAAAGAACCAACAGATTAACGACGGCCACCAGAACATGGCCCGGTTCAACTACTACGATGGCAAGAACCCCGGCTGGCCGGAACAGATTCTGCAGTCCGACTACAACATGGCTATCGAAACATACGATAAGCAACGCACGGACGATCGAGACGTCGAAACGCTGCTGGCCGAAAACGCCCACCCGGACAGTCCTGTGTTCACAAAGGCACTGATACAGGTGGTCCTCGGCGCGCCCCAGTCCGTGTATAACGGCGGCCTGCTCCGCGCGACGGTTCGGTATTTCGACAGTGATCTCGGTCGACCGGGACTTCCCCGAAATGTTGCCGCGCTGGTAGACGAGCTGAAGTCCGACAAGGCGGGGATCCAGCTGGTGAATCTCGATCGCACCGAGACAAGGCGTCTGATCGTGCAGGCGGGCGCGTTCGGCGAGCACCAGTTTACCGAGGTGCGCTACCAGG
>CAUZJF010000154.1:0-5959 GCA_963579975.1 Dehalococcoidia bacterium | reverse complement strand
CCTGCGGCAAGACTCTGATATTAGCTGATAGCCGGCTGAGCGCAGGGCGCTCAAACGACGCCGACCACGCTCCCGCCTAGTCTGAGTAAGACGTCCAACGTGACTCTAGTAGATGGACTGGAAGAGCTGCTCGACCTCGTCGGCGGTGGCTTCCACCGGGCTCTGCAACATGAGACGCCGGGTGGCGGCGGTGACTTCCGCCATGTCCCGCAGATCGTCCCGCTTGACGCCATACGACTGCAGATCGAGGTCGAATCCCAGACCACCGATGAGCGCCTCCATGATGTTGAGGGCCGCCCGGGAGCGGTCTTGCTCGCCGGTGACGTCATCGTGGACAAGCAGCGGATCGGCCAGCACGGCGATCTTCTCCGGGGCTCGGTTCACGTAAAATCGCATCGCCGGGAGCAAGCAGAGAGCATTGGCGATGCCGTGCGGAATGCGTGCACGGGCGCCCAGGACGTGCGCCATCGCGTGGACCATCACGGTGCCGGCGTTAGCCAGCGTATAGCCGGCGAAGAGCGATCCGCGCGCCATCAGATCGCGGGCCTCGGTGTCGCCGCCGTCGAGGACGACCCGTGGCAGGGCGCTGAGAATTATATCCAGCGCATGAGACGCGTACATTCGGGTGTGGGGGGTGGCTTTGACCGAGATGTACGACTCGGCGGCGTGGCAAAACGCGTCTATGCCGGTCGCCGCCGTGCTCAGCTTAGGAACGCTGTAGGTGAGTTCGGCGTCGACGATCGCCACGTTGGGATAGATGTAGGGACTCACCACCGCCATCTTGTTGGATCGGTCCGCCAGGACGGTGACCGCGTTGCCGGTAACCTCGCTGGCGGTACCGGCGGTGGTGGCGATGGAGATCATCGGCAGGCCCGGTCCCGGCACCTGCTCCACACCAACCATATCCTCAGTTTTCATGTCGTTGGCCACGCCGCAGGAAGCGATCTGCGAGGTATCCATGGCGCTCCCGCCACCTAGCCCGATGACCAGGTCGGCGCCGGCCTCGCAGATGGCTTCCACGCACCGATCTATCGAGGTCGTCGGCGGCTCGGACTCGACTTCCGTATATGAGGAGAACTGGATACCGGCGCCACCGAGCAGGCCCTCGACCCGGTCCAATATGCCGGCCTTGGCGATTCCCGGGTCGGTGACGATGAAGGCATTGGTCCCACCGAGGAACTTGACCTGATCCGGAAGCGACTCCACCGATCCGGGACCAAAGATGACGCTGGCGGTGGTACGGAATATGGTGGGATCGGCAGGCATTTGCGGCTCCTTTATCAAGTGAGATACACAGGGTACCGGACCGATTGGGTATGGTGAAGGTTAGGGAGCCGAATTCGGGGTGTAGCGATGGTCGAAAATGCGGAGTTGTCGGATGTGCAGCGGCGTGGCCGCCAGATTGTGGATGAGGTCGAGGCCAAGCTGCGAGGGGCCGGAGTGCAGGCGGACAGGGTTGAGGCATCGCTGTCGCTGTTGCGTGACCAGCTGGAGGCCCTGGTGGCCGAGGCTCGGAAGGAGGGTGAGGGCCACGGCAAGCGTCTTCGAGATTGGGAGCTGAAGCGGCTGGTGCAGATGGAACTGGGGCTGTACGTGACGCCGGACGGAGCCTGGGAATACAGCCTGGGCGGCTACTTCAGCGATAGTTTCGATTCGTCGCGAGACGCCCTGCTGGACGCCTTCGCCCGCTGGCACGGCGAGGTCGGGTAGGCGACGCCGGAGTCAACAACCTCTGCGTCTGATCGCCCCCTGACCAGCAACGGAAACTGAAAGTCAGGCGCCGGGGATGATGACCTGGAGGCTCTCGACGTCAAGAGTCTGGAAATCGGCGTCGCGGGTGAGGAGGCGGCCAGCTTCGGCGGCGGCGTGAGCGGCGATCAGGTAATCGGCCACGGCGCGTGGAGTTCGCGACCCGCGTGCGGTGCGTTCGCCCCAGATGCGCCCGGCATGAATTGCCACCTCCAGCGATACCGGGCTGAACTGGAGGTCCGCCGCACTGAGGAACTCAAAGAACGAGGCATCGTCCTCGAAGAAAGATCGAATCTCGGCGACGACTACCTCGCACACGAGCAACGGGCCGGCCTGCCGCGCGGCTTCAAGCGCAGCACCCGACGTCGATATGAATTCGGGATTGGGAAGCAGCAGGTCGAAAAGGACGTTTGAATCGACGGCGGTCTTCACTCGGCACGGCCCCGCAGCCGGGAGACGAGTGCGAGCGAATCGGTCTCCTCGGGCGCGGTGCCGATCTTCTTAAAGTGACCGATCCACTTCAGGATCCCGGCGTCGGAGCCGACGCGGCGTCTGATGCGCGCGGCGTCATCTTCGAGTTGGAATTCGATTTCAGTACCCGGGATGAGGCCCAAGCTGTCGCGGACGTGCTTGGGGATGGGGACCTGCCCTTGCTGGAGACCCTGCTATTCTGCACCCGCTGGCTGGCGCTCGTCCCGCAGATCATGGGCTGGTTGGCTTCCAACTAGCGTTCAAACAGGGTCAACGCCTTCCGCGCTTCTTCATCAGGGTCACGGACGGCCTCATCCGGTGAGTGTCCGCTGGGCAGAGTCATATAGCAATCAAGAGAACAAAAAAACCTCCCCGGCAGCGACCTATTTTCCCGACCGGAAACCGGGCAGTATTGTCGGCGCTGGAGGGCTTAACTTCCGTGTTCGGGATGGGAACGGGTGGGACCCCTCCGCCGTGCCACCGGGGAGACTCTTACGAATTTAGGGTGGTCTTTGACCCACCAGTGAATGTGCAGAACTGCAGTTTTGCCGATCCGAGGCGATAACAAGCCCTCGACCGTTAGTACCGCTCGGCTGAAGCCATTGCTGACCTTACACCTACGGCCTATCAACCAGATAGTCTTTCTGGGGTCTTACCAGCTTAACGCTGTGAGAGATCTGATCTTGGGTGGGGCTTCCCACTTAGATGCTTTCAGCGGTTATCCCTGCCGAACATAGCTACCGAGCTGCGCTCCTGGCGGAACGACTCGTGCACTAGAGGTTCGTCCGACCGGTTCCTCTCGTACTATCGGTCAGCTTCCCTCAAATCTCTTACGCCCACGACGGATAGAGACCGAACTGTCTCACGACGTTCTGAACCCAGCTCGCGTACCGCTTTAATGGGCGAACAGCCCAACCCTTGGGACCTGCTTCAGCCCCAGGATGCGACGAGCCGACATCGAGGTGCCAAACAGCGCCGTCTATGTGGACTATTGGGCGCTATTAGCCTGTTATCCCCGGGGTAACTTTTAGCCGTTAGCTACATCCCTTCCATTCGGAAATGTAGGGTCGCTAAGCCCGACTTTCGTCTCTGCTCGACGTGTTTGTCTCGCAGTCAAGCTCCCTTATGCCTTTACGCTCTACGGCTGATTTCCATCCAGCCTGAGGGAACCTTTGGGCGCCTCCGTTACCTTTTAGGAGGCGACCGCCCCAGTCAAACTACCCCCCTGAGATTGTCTCCGCGCCGGATTACGGCTGCGGGTTAGGTTTTAGAATGCACCAAGGTGGTATTTCAAGGGCGACTCCACCGAAACTAGCGTTCCAGCTTCCCAGTCTCCCACCTATCCTACATAAGTACATCCCGAAACCAGTCCCAGGATGTAGTAAAGCTCCCGGGGTCTTTTTGTCCTGTCGCGGGTAGCCCGCATCTTCACGGGCAATTCAATTTCGCCGGGTCCCCTGCCGAGACAGTGCTCAAATCGTTACTCCATTCGTGCGGGTCGGAACTTACCCGACAAGGAATTTCGCTACCTTAGGACCGTTAGAGTTACGGCCGCCGTTCACCAGGGCTTCATTTCAAAGCTTTTACACCTTTCCACTTAACCTTCTGGCACTGGGCAGGAGTCAGCCCCTATACATCCGCTTGCGCGTTAGCAGAGACCTGTGTTTTTGTTAAACAGTCGCTTGAGCCTGTGCACTGCGGCCCCTTCGGACTCCGGATCGCGTGGATCCTTCACCCTACCGGGGCACCCCTTATCCCTAAGTTACGGGGTTAATTTGCCGAGTTCCTTAGCAGAGGTTATCCCGATCACCTGGGGGCGTTTACCCCCGCCTACCAGTGTCGGTTTACGGTACGGGCACCTAAATTCAAACAACGAGGATTTTCTTGCCGGCAGGGCTCAATCGAGTCGACCGCGCTTGCGCTTGGTCTTCCCATCGTACCTCGAGTATGGCTCCATGGATTTACCTGTGGAGCTACCCTACGTACTTAGACGCATATAGCCATAAATGCGCTCGACCTACCCCGCCGGGTCCCCCCTTTGCTTAACGAAAGTTGGTGGTACAGGAATATAAACCTGTTGTCCATCGTCTACGCCTTGCGGCCTCGACTTAGGCCCGACTAACCCTGAGTGGATTAACCTTCCTCAGGAAACCTTAGGCTTACGGTGTGCACGTTTCTCACGTGCATTACGCTACTCATACCGGCATTCTCACTTCCACGCGCTCCAGCCGTGCTCGCGCTCGACCTTCGACGCCCGTGGAACGCTCCCCTACCGGTCGTAAATGAAATTCATTTACGACCCCGCAGCTTCGGCACTCGGCTTGAGCCCCGTTACATCTTCCGCGCAAGGTCACTTGACCAGTGAGCTGTTACGCACTCTTTCAATGATGGCTGCTTCTAAGCCAACATCCTGGTTGTCTTTGCAATCTCACATCGTTTTCCACTTAGCCGAGATTTAGGGGCCTTAGCTGGCGGTCTGGGTTGTTTCCCTCTTGACTACGGAGATTAGCCTTCGCAGTCTGACTGCCCGGCAGATTTACTGGTATTCGGAGTTTGATAGGGGTTGGTAGGCTATGTGCCCCCGAGCCCAATCAGTGCTCTACCTCCAATAAACTCAATCCGGACGCTAGCCCTAAAGCTATTTCGGGGAGAACCAGCTATCTCCAGGTTCGATTGGCGTTTCACCTCTAACCACAGCTCATCGCCTAATTTTGCAGCATTAGTGCGTTCGGACCTCCACGAAATGTTACTTTCGCTTCTTCCTGGCCATGGTTAGCTCACCTGGTTTCGGGTCTAATCGCTACGACTTGTACGCCCTATTAAGACTCGCTTTCGCTCCGGCTCCGGACCTTTGGCCCTTAACCTCGCCGCGACGATTAACTCGCCGGTTCATTCTTCGAAAGGCACGCCATCACACGTTCCCGCCGTTATGGGATTTGTCGAAACCGCCGTCCCGTGATTCCCGCCACCGAAGTGGCAAGCCCCACGTTCTTGCAATTCCTCCGCATCCCGGGCAGGCATAGTGCTCTGACTGATTGTAGGCATATGGTTTCAGGTGCTATTTCACTCCCCTCCCGGGGTACTTTTCACCTTTCACTCACGTTACTAGTTCGCTATCGGTCGCCAGTTAGTATTTAGCCTTGGGAGATGGTCCTCCCGGTTTCCCACAGGGTTTCTCGTGTCCCGTGGTACTCAGGAAATTCGGCGGAAGATTGGCTCGTTTTCGCCTACCGGGCTATCACCGTCTCTGGCGGGGCTTTCCAACCGCCTTCGGCTAACGTCCAACTTTGTAACTTCCTGGCCCTCCCAAGGGGGCCAGCCGACTCCTACAACCCCGTGGCCACAACGGCTTGGGCCTATCACGTGTCCACGGTTTGGGCTCTTCCCATTTCGCTCGCCGCTACTCAGGGAATCGAATTTTTTCTTTTGTTTCCTCGGGGTACTTAGATGTTTCAGTTCCCCCACTTACCTCCTTCGCCCTACTACAGACCTTGCGGTCCTTCACACGAAGGTGACAGGCCATTACTCCTGCCGGGTTTCCCCATTCGGGTACCTGCGGATCAAAGCTTGTTCACAGCTCTCCGCAGCTTTTCGCAGTCAACCGCGCCCTTCTTCGGCTCCTGGCGCCAAGGCATCCACCACACGCCCTTAGTAGCTTGTTATATTTGCCTCGGGATCGGCAAAACTGAAGTTTTGCTCATTCACTTTTTAAGGTTCAGCCCCCGCCCTGCCGAGCCCT
>CAUZJF010000153.1:0-5967 GCA_963579975.1 Dehalococcoidia bacterium | reverse complement strand
CGGACCGAGCGGGGAGAAGATCACGCCGTCGGGGGCCAACCGGTCGGTGAGTTCCTTCACCGACGCGTTCGCGTCGACCTCTCGGAGAGGGTTGCCCGTCGTCGCCCGGTCGACGCTTGCGTAAATGATTGGGTCGAGGTCCGTGGTCGGCGAGCGCTCCGGGTCGGCGACCAGGTCCGACTGCACCTTGGATCCGGCTCCGTGAATGACGTCTGCGACGGCCAGCCAAAGGGTCGTGGTGTTCTTACGCCCGGTCTCGAGGTAGCGGCGCAGTCGCCCGTCGAAGGCCTCGTCGAGCCATTGTTCCGTCACGAGCTCCAAATCCTCCTCAGCCGGAAGGCGGGCCAGGGTCGGACGGAGCCACGCGGCCACGTCGTGCTGGAACCGGTCTGCGTCCAGCCCTTCGGACTCAGCGTTTTCCTTGGCCGCAGGGTTAAAATCGAGACTAAGGAGGAACCTGCACCGGAGGGTTATGTCGTTGATGAACTTGTTCTTGAGCATGGCGTGGTCCCAGGCTTCCCGTTGCAATGCTTCGACGCGCACCGCCTCGGGTCTGTACCGCTCGACGATCTCGGCGGTCAGCGCAACCGCGTATTCTCGAACGTCACGCGGCGCGGGACTCAGCTGTCCGACGTAGGGAGTACCGAATGCGTCGTGCTTGGCGAACTCGGGGTGCCTCTCGGACAAGTAGTGGTTGAAGAGGTAGACATTCCAGGCGGAGAAGGTCAGTCCGCGGGTTCGTACCGCGTCGACGATGCGGTCGAAATACTCAGGGTCGGTGACCTCGGCGCTCACTCGCGGCTTGATTCGCGTACCTTCGTATCGGGACAGGTCGGGCGAGAAGTAGACCGCGCCGTTTTCTCCCAGATATACGGGACGCTTGGGGTTGTGCGGCAGGAAGTAGTTGGACACGTGGTAGCTAGGGGTGAGCTGGACCTCCTGGCAGCCGGTGAGGTCGACGATCCTGTCGAGCGCGGTGTCTAGACCCTCGTCGACGAGGTCCCATGGGTAGGTGTATAGAGCGCCGATGAATTGGTTATCAGTCATTCCTTCTTCTTTCTTATCAAGAGTCGGCACTTTCGGCTACACAAAATGCCCCCTCCTCAATCCTCTACAAAGGGGAGGAGGTAAAACTGCCGCCGAATACACTGAGCTTTTCCTATCTAATGGGTCATGCGACGCTGCGCATCGCCTCCCCTATGAATCCGAGGTCCTCTTCGCGGAGAAGGCCGTAGTTATAGAACATGGCCCCTGCAGCGCCCGCCTCCTTGGCGGCCTGCACATCCTTGATGAGCGGCCCGGCGTCCGTCATTCTTTTTGGGCCGAGGTCTGCCATGACTACGCCGTCCGGAGCGATCTGGCCCGCCAGGTCAGAGACGGCTTGCTTGCCCTCGAAGCCGGTGCTGACGGAGGTTGTCGGGACGCGGTCGATCCTTCCGTTGATCGCAATACCGAGGTCGTTCCTCATCGCGCTCTCCTCGGTGGCGACAGGTGTCTGGAGCTTCGCTCCGCTGGCTCGAATTACCTTGGCTACGTTCTGCCAGTGGGCCGTCGTGTCCTTTCGACAGGCGTCCATGTACTGCTTGAGCCTACCTCCGAATGCCTCGGCGACCCATTCGACTGTAACGGGGAGCTCGTCTTCGGGTGTCGGAGTTCGTGCTAGTCTCGACGCAAGCCAATTGGCTACCTGGGTCTGAAGGGCCTCAGCGTCGACGCCTTCACTGGTGGCCTTGGCCACTGCCGCTGGGTTGAAGTCTACCCCCAGCAAAAACTGGTGCCGTAGCGCCATTTCGGCCCGGCGCTTCGGCGGGGACGAGACCCCCCGGCGCATGAGGGACTCGACGATGACCGCAGACGGCTTGAAGCGGTCAATAATGTCGGACGTCAGCGCCAGGAAGTACTCCTGGACATCGACCGGGGCAACGCTAAGCGCTCCACGGTGTGGGTTCCCGAACGCGTCGTGTCTGGCGAACTGAGGGTACTTCCGGGACAGGTTGGTCTGAAATGTGTATACAATCCATGTGCCAAAGGCGAGCCCGCGCTTATTGATCGCTTCGACGATCCTCTCGTAGTAGTCGCCCGTTTCTACGACGTCGCTGACGAAGGGCCGTATGCTCGTCTTCTCGTAGCGCTTCAGTTCCGGCGAGAAGTAGACGGCGCCGTCGTCGCCGTAGTAGACCGGGCGCTTGGGGTTGTGCGGCAGGAAGTAAGTGGACTGGTGGTAGCACGGTGTGAGCATCACTTCTTGGCAGCCTGCGAGGTCCGCCAGCCTTCCAAGGGACGTGTCGAGTCCCTCGTCGGTAAGGTCCCAGGGGTACGTGTGCATCATGGCGAAGAAGGGTTGATCGGGCATGCGAAGTGAGTCCTCCGATGGCAGGTTAGATGGACGCCGCGGGAGCGGGGCCCGTGGTCCGTTGGGTGTGGACCGGGCTCGCCAACGATGGCAATCATACTATCCGTGTGTACAAAAAAGAACCAGCCCGTCGTTGCTATAGGAACAGTCCAGGCCGTTGACGGCCCAGCCCTCGTCGCCGTATACTGGTACTTAGCAAAAGCCCCTTGGTGGTTCTAGCGAGGCGGACCCACCCGTTCCCATCCCGAACACGGAAGTTAAACGCCTCAGCGCCGACGATACTGCGTTCGCAAGGGCGTGGGAAAATAGGTCACCGCCAGGGGTTTTGTTTTTTTCGTGAGTTTTTTGGGACCGACTACACCATCCCAAGACTTGAAGACCGGACGGGCAGCCATTACCATCGGTGTCTACACAGTAGAGCTAGCATCTGCTAAACCTTAGTATGATGCGTAACTCGCTTTTCAAAAAACAGCAGCTATGCTAGAATCATTATCCACCCCAAACTTCATTCAACCCCCCAATCCCGCCCACGGCTTCATCAAACAAGACTGCGTCTCGAACCGTCAACACCTCTGGGCCATCAGCTTGGTAGGTAGCCTTTACACCTTTTGAAAGCACCCCCTATAATGAACCTATCGTCCCCAAGAGAGCGTACCCAACGGTGACTGCCCCAATCGAGGAGACCAGCGTCGAACAAAGCATGGGGGATCTGCTCGACTCGGCAGAACCCATGAAGCCGTTGCGTAGAGGCGACGTCGTCGAAGGCGTCGTGATGCGTTCGGACCCCGAGGGGGTTCTGCTCAACATCGGCCACAAGGCCGAAGGACTCGTCCCCGCCGCTGAAATGAGGACCCTTGAGCGCGAGGGCACCGAGCGACTCAACATCGGCGACGAGATCGTCGCGTTCGTCCTAAAGGGAGAAAGTGCCGAAGGATCGGCCATCCTCTCGATTGACAAGGCTGTTGGTGAGCATGGCTGGCGGATACTCGAGAAGGCTCTCCAGGCAAGTGAGCAAATCACTGGGACCGTGGAGGGCTTCAACCGCGGCGGGGCGATCGTCGAAGTCGTCGGCGTCCAATGCTTCGTCCCGATGTCGCAGCTCGTTACGGTTTCTCGCGACAATTTCAGGGATGTTTTGGAGCCGCAAGCGCAGAGCTCGGCAGACGGTGAGTCCGACGTTTCCGAGCCTGAAGAGCCATCCGAGTCGCAGGAGGAGAAGGCGCCCGAGCCGCCTCCGGACATCGGAAAAGAGTTGACGCTGAAGGTCCTCGAGGTCAACCGAAGCCGCAACCGTGCGATCCTGTCGGAGCGGCAGGCAATTCAGGACCAGCGCGAGGTGCGCAAAGCCAAGCTCATCGAAGAACTGACGGAGGGTGAAGTAAGACGAGGCAAAGTTACCGGAATCAGCAGCTTCGGCGCTTTCGTGGATCTTGGCGGCGCTGACGGGCTGGTGCACATATCCGAGCTCTCGTGGACTCCGGTAGGATCTCCGGAAGAAGTGGTCAAGGTCGGTGATGAGCTAGACGTCTATGTGCTCAGGGTGGACGCGGAGAACAAGAAGATCGCCTTGAGCCTGAAGAGGCTTCAAAGAGAACCGTGGGAGACCGTCACCGAGCGTTTCCAGGTCGGCGACGTTGTCGACGCGACGGTGACCAAGTTGACGGACTTCGGCGCGTTCGCGAGAGTCGAAGGGTCCGTGGAGGGCCTGATCCACATCTCGGAGCTGGCTTCGAGGATGGTCAACCATCCCAGGGACGTTGTCAAGGAGGGCGATGCCGTTAGGTTGAAGGTACTTCGGATCGAGCCAGAACGTCGGCGTCTGGGTCTCAGCCTCAGACAGGCGATGGAGGAAGAACAAGGGTACGTGGACATAAACACGGACGCGGACCTAGGGGAGTAACGCCCCTCCTCCAGCTCTACCCTCCTCTCAGGAGATTTGTCATGACAAGCCGTTTCGAGAAGTTTTCCGAAAGTGCACGTAGGGTGTTGTCGCTGGCCCAAGAAGAGGCCCAGCGCTTCAACCACAACTACATCGGCACGGAGCACATTCTCCTTGGAATTGTGCGCGAGTCGGAGGGTGTGGCTGCCAAGGTGCTGTCGAATCTGGGCGTCGAGCTTGGCAAAATCCGTTCGGCCGTCGAATTCATAATCGGCAGGGGCGAGAGAAGCGCCTCCGGAGAGATCGGCCTGACACCCAGAGCGAAAAAAGTCATCGAACTCGCGGTGGACGAGGCCCGGCGGTTGAACCACCACTACATAAGCACCGAGCACCTCATCATCGGGCTGATGCGCGAGGGTGAAGGGGTCGCCGCCGGCGTCCTCGATAGTTTTGGCGTAACCCTCGATAAAGTACGTGCCGAGACGAGTCGCATTCTCAGCGAAACCTCCGAGAAGGCCCAGGGCGGCGGCAAGTCAACCACCCGCACACCTACGCTCGACCAGTTGGGCATAGACCTTACAAACGCGGCCCGCGCCGGGAAGCTCGACCCAACTGTTGGGCGCGAAAAAGAGATTCAGCGCGTTACGCAGATCCTCAGTCGCAGGACGAAAAACAACCCTGTCCTCGTGGGCGAACCGGGCGTCGGCAAGACAGCCATCGTAGAAGCCCTGGCCCAGCGGATCGCGTCCAACGAAGTTCCCGGAACTCTTCAGGGCAAGCGTCTGGTGACACTCGACATGGGCGCCCTGGTCGCCGGAACGAAGTACAGGGGTGAGTTCGAGGAACGCCTGAAGAAGGTAGTCGAAGAGATTCGCAGCTCCGGCAACTGCCTGCTGTTCATCGACGAGATCCATACCATGGTCGGCGCCGGCGCCGCGGAAGGCGCTGTCGACGCAGCCAACATCCTCAAGCCATCGCTGGCGAGGGGTGAGCTGCAGACCATTGGCGCCACGACCCTCGACGACTATCGCAAATACGTCGAAAGAGACCCGGCTCTCGAGCGGCGCTTCCAGCCCGTGACAGTCGAGGAGCCCTCTGTAGAGGAGACGATCGAGATACTGAAAGGCATCAAGAGCCGTTACGAGGAGCACCACGATCTGGAGATAACGGATGAATCGCTACGCGTCGCGGCGAACCTGGCCAGCAGGTTTATCCCGGACCGGTTCATGCCCGACAAGGCTATCGATCTGATCGACGAAGCCGCGTCCCGCGTGCGTATCAACTTCAGCACCGCGCCATTCTCGGTCAGCGAGGCGACCAAGATGCTCGAAAGGGTGCGCAACGAGAAGGACGAGGCCATCTCCGAGCGGCAGTACGAGCACGCCTCGGAGCTACGGGACAGGGAGACGAAACTGTCCGAGAAGCTTGCGGGCCTCGAGAACAACTGGAAAGAGGAGAGAGGTGACGAGAAGCCGGTGGTGACCGACGAGGACATAGCCGAGGTCGCCAGTATGTGGACCGGCATCCCGGTGACGCGTCTGTCCGAGACCGAGACCACGCGGTTGATCCACATGGAAGAGGAGCTTCACAAGCTCGTCGTCGGTCAAGAAGAGGCGATCACCGTGGTATCGAAGGCCGTGCGTAGAGCGCGGGCCGGCCTCGGAAATCCCAAGCGTCCTACAGGCGCGTTCATATTCTCGGGCCCAACAGGTGTCGGGAAAACCTACCTAGTTCA
>CAUZJF010000152.1:0-5970 GCA_963579975.1 Dehalococcoidia bacterium | reverse complement strand
GCCGGTCACGTTGATGAATTGGCCGTTGACCAGCGTCCCTGGACTGGGTGGCTTCTCCTCGTACGGCCCGGTGTTCTTGCCGAGAAGTAGGAATACCGGAAGCACCAACCGACCAGAAGATGTCCGCATCAACACGTCGTGCAAGGCCTGACATTTCAGCCCCTCGGGCGTGACTCGGACGGGCGCCTCCCACGTCTCGCCGCCATCGTCGGAGCGCCAGAAAGCCATGTGCGCGCTCATTCGCCCTCGTTCCTGCCTGGCAATCCGCTCCTGCAGCGTCTCGTCGGGAGTCGGTTCCTCGCTTCCTCCAATCGCGGCGAGCCCGATGGAATTGCCGTCCAGGTTGACCAACGAGCTGCCGCCACCGCCTACCGGACCGCCATTCTTGTCGCGACGCTGGAAGGGCTCGGACCACGTAAGCCCTCCGTCCTGGGATATGGAGAACCGTCGACCCGAGGCCTGGAGTATCCTGCCGTCGGACAACTCCACGAACGCCGAGTGGTGGTGGACGGACAGGTTCTCGGTCAACATCAAGTCAGGCCGCGTCATCGGAATGTGGGTCATCTAGTGCATCCCATCGTTCTTGCCGTCAACTCACTGCTCGTGTCGTGAATCGTCTTGCATCCTTCTCGCTACCACAGATTAGTCCTTGACCTGACTCGCTATCTGGGCCATGTAAGCCTCGGTCCCGACCTGAGGTTTCTTGTATTCCATCCGCGACTGGTGAGGAATCATCCTGAGGGTACGGTCTTCGAGAGGGAACCGGACCGGTGCGTGACCTCGGCGGTGCGACTCCCGAACACCAATCGCCATCTCCAACACCTTGCGGCCGTTGTCGCCGCTGCTCAGGGGCTCCGTGTCGTTCTCCAGGGCGTCCACGATGGAGTTGATGCTGGCGAGGTTGCGGTCTCCCGGCCAGGCCCAGCCGTCAGGCTCGTAGTCGGAGCTCGTTCGGGCGATGACGCTGGTTTTTGGAAAAACTCCCTCGATCTCCTCGAGGGTTTCCCAGGAAGCACCGGCGCCGTCGGGCGCCTTCCAAACGTGTAGCACGTCGCCAGTGCTGCGAAAGACTCCACGGGAACAGTTCACCTCGAAACCGCCACCCCGGGCATCCGCGGCGCGGTGCATGTAGGCATCGACTCCGTTCACAAACCGAAAGTAACCCCCACCGCCCTGGTCGTAGTCTTTGATGGGATCGTCGGCCACCCAGCCCGTACACCAGGCGACATCGACGTCGCCCGCGAACATCCTCATCAAGCTGAACTGCTGACACTTGCCGCCTGAAAGCTCGCTACCGTTCCCACCGTAGAAATTGATACTCTGGACGTCGCCGATCTCCCCTGAGTCGATGATCTCCTTGCCCTTCCAGTATCCCGGCAGATTGCGGTTCAGGTCGCCGGCGCCAAACCTTATCCCTCGCGCCTGGCACGCCGCCACCATGCGGTCCGCCTCCGCCAGAGACGCGGCGATAGGCTTCTCGCACATGATCGCTTTGACGCCCGCCTCGGCGCAATCGACCACCACCTGGGGGTTGGGCCTTACGGGCAGAATCGGAGCCGCGATGTCGATATTCTCCTTGGCCAGCATCTCTTTGTGATCGGTGTAGCCGGGGACCTCGAAACGCCTGCAAAATATCTCCAGGTTCGCCTCGTCGGTGTCGGCGGCTGCGACGACCTTCGCAAGGGGGTTGATGCGATAGGCCCTGGCGTGCTGGGCGCCTTTCCGTCCGATTCCGATCATTCCAACTCTGTATTTGGCGGTATCCGGGTCGGTCATTCCTGCGTCCTCCTGACTGCTCGAGTGTTCTTTATTTTGGCTCTGACGAACCGGAGCTAAGGATACCACTCGGCATTCAAAGTCGCCCCTGGATCCGGAGCGTCCGATACAATATGCCCGCTTAGATCGGACCCGCGTCAAGATCGGCCGGTCAGTTGAAGTAGGCACGGCAGCCGTATTTCGGGATGAGAGGTGCGTCATCGTGAAAATCACCGACGTGAAGACATACGTGGTCGCCAATCCGCCTCCGTATCACGGAGGCGCCTACTTTGTTTTCTTGAAACTCACGACAGACCGCGGTATCGAAGGCTTCGGAGAGGTCTATAGTGTGCCATTCCACCCGGACAAGGTCACCCAATTGATTGAAGACGTGGTCGAACGGTACGTTGTCGGATGGGACCCGTTCAGGATCGAGTCGCTGTGGCGGATCGTATACTCGAGCGGGTTCACCCAGCACCCTGACCTCTCCCTGGTCGGCGTATTGAGCGGCATTGAAATGGCCTGCTGGGACATCGTAGGCAAGGCCCTTGACCAGCCTATCTACAACCTGCTCGGCGGCCAGGTCCACGAGAAGCTCCGTTCGTACACTTACCTCTATCCGGCGCCCGAAAGCGAAACAACGGACGTCCTGTCCGTGGCCGACGCCTTTGGGGACGCGGAGGTTGCGCCAAAGAGAGCAGCCCACTATGCTGCCCAGGGCTTTACCGCCGTGAAATTCGACCCCGTAATGCCGATGTCGGCCTTCGATCCCAGACAGCTTTCCCTGGAAGCTCTCGAGACCGCCGAGGTAGTAACCAGAAACGTCCGGAATGCGGTCGGAAGCAGCTGTGACCTGCTGATAGGGACCCACGGCCAGATGACCACCTCTTCCGCTATCCGCCTAGCCAGGCGACTGGAGCCTTTTGACCCGCTGTGGTTCGAGGAGCCGGTGCCGCCAGAGAACAAGAAGGAGATGGGCCGCGTCGCCCACTCGACGACCATCCCGATTGCCACCGGCGAGCGCCTGGCAACGAAGTACGAGTTCGCCGAACTTTTCGACAGACAGGCCGCCGCGATCATACAGCCCGCCCTCGGGAGAGTCGGCGGTATCTTGGAGGCCAAGAAGATCGCGGGTATGGCGGAGGCCCACTACGCCGAGCTGGCGCCCCACCTCTATTGCGGGCCCATCGAGGCGGCGGCCAACATCCAAATCGGCACGTGCAGTCCCAACTTCTTGATCCAAGAAAGCATCGAGACCTTTGGCGGGTTCTACGCCGAGTTGGTCAAGGAGCCGATTCAGTGGGAAGACGGCTATATCATCCCTCCGACGAAGCCGGGTCTCGGCATCGAGTTGGACGAAGAGGTGGCGGCCAGGCATCCCTACGACGGACCTATATTCATAGAGATGGTGAATAGACCGCTATAGCCACTGGCGTTCATGACCGGCCGGCGGCCGGACGGAAGCCTCGGCATCACGGTTGCGGAAGCATCGGAGGGGTATGCAAACATACCTGGAATTGGGCTCGCCTGAGGGCGCCATTCCGCCTGTTCTCGGATGGGAGGGAACTTGATGGGGAGGCCGGCAGGTCTAATCCGCGCGGGTTTTCCGTACGTCAGGACGATAGGCGACTTCCACCGGACTCAGTTCCCCCTCGACGTGGCGGTTGGGAAAGAGGGGCGCCTGTACGTTCTGTGCGGCAACCATGGTCCCATCACCGTCATGGACATCGACGGGAACGACCTCGGAAGCTTCGGCGACCCGGCCCAGGGTTACCGCCTGCCGACGATCAAGGGCACGACGCCCACCTCTTGTGACGTTCCCGAAGGGTTCGTAGGTCCGGTGAGCATGACCGCGGACGAGAACGAGAACCTGTTCATTTCCGACGAGCATTGCCACCGGGTGGCCGTTTACTCAAGGGACGGGCGCTTCCTCAACCGTTGGGGTGTGCACGGCACGGGCGACGGGGAATTCGATCGGCCGTCCGGACTCGCCTTTGACCTCGATCAGAATCTCTACGTAGTCGATGCACTTAACCACCGAGTACAGAAGTTCACCATCGACGGAAGGTTCCTGGGCGCGTGGGGAACTCACGGAAACGGCCCAGGACAGTTCGACATGCCCTGGGGCATCGCGTTAGACGAGCTTGGCGACATATATGTGGCGGACTGGCGAAACGACCGCGTCCAGAAGTTCGATTCCGACATGAAATTCCTCTTTGCCATCGGAACGCCAGGCGATGGGGATGGCGAATTCCACCGGCCGTCGGGGGTGGCTGTAGACAAGGACGGCGATATCTACGTATGCGACTGGGGTAATAGCCGCGTTCAGCTTTTCGCACCGGACGGCCGGTTTGTTCAGAAATTCAACGGAGACGCCACGCTATCCTCGACTACGCTGGCGCGGATGAAGACGCAGAACAAGCGCTTCAAGAGGCTCCGCGAGAGCGGCAGCATCGACCTCGAGAAGCTGTTCGGGCGCCCTCGCTCGGTACGGGTGGATGAGGAAGGCCACATGTTCGTAGCCGACTTCGAGTGCGCCCGAGTCCAGATCTACAAGAAAGAGGTCTACCCCCTGGACGACGACGATATCGCATCTCCCCTGAGGTCTCCCACCCTGGTCAACTGACGGCGAGGGAGGAGGTCCGGCCTCTGCAGCTACCGGTTGACGTTCAGTGAACGACTACGGCTGCACGACGACAACTTTGTTGTGCTTGGTATCAGCAGCGAAGACGTAGCCGACGTCGTTTACAGCAATTCCCCTCGGCTTCGCGAAGTAAGCGTAGCTATATGTCCGGTTCCCTGCGCTTATGGGGTCGGAGTCGGGCACCCTCCCCTCCACCAAGCCACCGTCCGCCACCGTAGAGATTACGCCGGTCTCGATGTCGATCATCCGAATGCGATTATTGTCCGTGTCCGCGACAAAAACGTTTCCGTTGGGGCCCACGGCAACACTGGAGGGATCGTCCAATTTGGCATTGACGGCCGGTCCACCGTCCCCCTCGAACCCGGCCCCACTGCCACCCCGCCTGGAGCCGGTGTCGGCGTACATGGGGTGGAGCCGAGCGCCCATGGAGGGGTCTCCCAGGCCGGCAATCGTCGTTATGATTCCGCTTGCCATGTCGAGACGTCGAATGCGGTGGTTGTCCGTATCGGCGATGTAGATGTGCCAGCCATCTCGGTCAACAGCCAGTCCGAGCGGGCTTGCCAGCGTTGCGTCGATTCCGGGTCCGTCGTCGCCACCGTTACCCCTCAGTCCGGTCCCGGCAAGAGTGGACAGCACACCGGCGGTATCAACCTTCCGCAGACGGTTATCGGCCAGGAAGTAGATGTTGCCTTCGGCGTCGACGTCAACGTCGGTGACGTGCTGGAACCAGGCGTCCGTGGCCGGACCGCCATCTCCCGTTTCAAGTACACCACCCGTGCGGGTGGGTACGCCGCCTCCGGCGACGGTCATGAGCACTCCCGACGTGTCCACCTTGCGTACGCGGCCGTTGTCATGGTCGGCGATATAGAGATTGCCAACGGCATCCACGGCGATCCCACGGGGAACTCTCAGCTTGGATGTCGTCGCGTCCCTGCCTTCGCCGGTGTATCCCGGGCTTCCGGTGCCGGCGACGGTCTCAACCGTGTGGGTGCGGGCGTCGACCCTCCGCACTCTGTTGTCGGTCGCAATGAACAGGTTGCCCTCGGTGTCGAGGGCCAGGCCTAATGGCGCGAAGATAGCAGCTTCATCAGCCGGGCCGCGGTCACCGGAAAAGCCGGGCCCACCTGTCCCGGCGTAGACAGAAATGGGCTGTGGTCCAACGAGATCGACGAGGTCGGGTGTAGGAGTCGGCACCGCTGTCGGGACACGCGTAGGGGTAACCGTCGAGGAGCTTCTGCTCGACGTGGCAGGCATGGGGTCCTCGGCGGCTTCCTCAGTCGCGCCGCAGGAGACGACCACCAACGCGGTAGCTGCGGCGACCAGGACTGAACAGTGCAGCGCTACTTCTCCGAGACGAGAGTACGCAGCTCTCCGACATTCTCTGCCCATCAGAGGTGGAGAATCGCCAGATCGGTCCCGATGGAGAAGTGTCGAACCCCAAGGTAGAGAAAGCGTTCGGCGTCTGCCGGCGTTCCTATTTCTGCTCGAGGCTGTACGCCCTTCGCTAACGATTTCTTGATGATTTCCTCTTGAACATCCTGGACCGCTTGGCTGCTTCCAGCACCCGGTTT
>CAUZJF010000151.1:0-5983 GCA_963579975.1 Dehalococcoidia bacterium | reverse complement strand
CCACTTCTCTCCGTGCCCAGAACCGGCCCGCAATGGTAACCAAGACACTGCTAGGAGGCATGGCGCCCATCGGCGCCTCGCCTCTACCTCGAAAACCAGCCCCCAACCACCCCTGGCGAAGGTCCTTCAAATCACCCGCCAGGACAAATCCATTGAACACTTAGGGTGACATATTGACTGGACAACGACATGACAGCAAGGGCCTCATAACACAGCCACATGCGTACCCGTCCCAGGATTCCTTGAATGCCTGTATAGTTTCACTATGATGGTCTCCATATTTGAGGTCGGACGTGGCCAGCGACATTGAACTGATTCGAGAGCTTCGGTCTATCGTCGGCGACGACTACGTCGTGCACGAGCCTGACGACCTGATCGTATTCGAGTACGACGGCTCCGTCGATCGGGCTCTTCCTCGTGCTGTGGTGATCCCCCGGTCCACCTCAGAGGTGTCCCAGGTCGTTGACGCAGTGTCCCGGCGCGGCTTGCCAATCGTAGCGCGCGGGGCAGGCACAGGCCTTAGCGGCGGCGCGGTAGCCGAACAGGGTGGAGTCGTCCTCGCGCTGACGCGCATGCACGACATTCTCGAGATCGACCCCGACAATCGACTGGCTGTAGTAGAACCTGGAGTCGTCAATATAGACCTTACCAACGAGGCATCTAAATACGGGCTCTACTTCGCGCCGGACCCGTCCAGCCAGAAGGCTTGCACTATAGGAGGCAACGTCGCCGAAAACTCCGGCGGTCCGCACTGCCTGGCCTACGGCGTAACAACCAACCACGTCCTGGGCATGGAGGTCGTCCTGGCCGATGGCTCAGTCCACTGGTTCGGCTGCAGGACACGCGAGACCGCCGGCTACGACCTCAGAGGCATCGTGGTGGGCTCAGAAGGCACGCTGGCGATCGTTACCAAAGTCGTTGTACGCTTGTTGAAACGACCTGAGGCCGTGAAGACGTTGCTCGGTGTGTTTGAGACGATAGAAGACGCAAGCGGCGCGGTGTCGGCAATCATTGGGGCAGGGATCGTGCCCGCTGCCCTCGAAATGATGGACAAGCTGTGCATAGAGGCTGCCGAACCTGCGGTCCACGCCGGGTACCCCGAGGACGCGGGAGCGGTGCTGCTAGTGGAAGTAGACGGGCTAACCGAGGCAGTGGACGAGGAAGCTGCGGAAATCGAGGCGATTTTCGGTGAGTACAGGCCTTTAGAGGTGCGGACGGCCGTCGATGCCTCCGAGAGAGACCGACTTTGGGCCGGCCGTAAGGGTGTTCTTGGAGCTCTGGGAAGGTTGGCGCCGAACTACTACCTCGTCGACGGAACAATCCCAAGGACCAAACTCGTCGAGGTGTTGGCAAGCGTCAACGCCATTGGAGAGAGACTCGGCTTGCCGATCGCGAACCTCCTGCACGCGGGCGATGGGAATCTCCATCCATCGATTCTGTTTGATGAACGCAAGCCGGGGGACAAAGAGAAGGCACTGGAAGCCGGTGGCGAGATCCTCAAGCTGTGCGTCGAGGTCGGAGGCGTCCTGTCGGGTGAGCACGGCATCGGTCTGGAGAAACAGCAGTACATGCCCTTGATGTTCAACGACGACGACCTGGAAACAATGGCGCGGTTGCACCCCGCGTTTGACACAAAAGGCCTGCTGAACCCCGGAAAGATATTCCCGACCGGGTCGGCGCCGCCCAGTATCTCCCAAGCCGCCGCAGTCGCAAAGACGGGAGCTGGGGCGTTCATCTAGACAATTGTCAAACAATGACCCTGATGGCAAGACAGTCGAAGATACGCTTCTCGGCGCGGTTGGAGCTGTAACCGTTGGCGACAAGGCTGCTTCTCGGCGGATCGACGGTCTGAGCCCCAGCGGTGTAGTCTATCCCGAAGACCTCGGGGAGTTGAGCGGGGCCCTTGCCGCGGCGTATCAAGACGATCTCGCGGTGGCTCCGTGGGGAGGCGGGACCCGCATCGAGCTAGGGAACCTGCCCGAGCGTCTCGATGTGGTTATCCACCTCTCCCGCCTGAATCGCATTGTGGAACACAATCCTGCGGACCTGACTGCCACCGTTCAGGCCGGCGTTACAATCGAGAACCTCCAGGAAGCGCTTGGGCAGCACGGCCAGTTCCTCGCCGTCGACACGGCGTTGCCTGATCTAGCAACCATCGGCGGCGTTCTGGCAGTAGGAGCCAGCGGGACATCGAAGTGGCAGTATGGGAGCCCACGAGACACGGTCATCGGCATGACCGTCGCCCAGGCCGATGGAACGGTGACGAAGAGCGGCGGCCAGGTGGTCAAGAACGTGAGCGGCTACGACATGGCGCGCCTTCACGTCGGTGCGATCGGAACCCTTGGAATCATCGCCGAGATTTCGTTCAAGCTCACTCCGTTACCTGTCGACGAGGCGACGGTAGTCGCGGTGTATGACGGCCTCGGGATGAGCACAGATGCCGGCCTTGCAGTCTTCCATAGCGACATCGTCCCTCTCGCCATCACGACCTTCGACAACATCGCCAACGACCGGATGAAGTGCATCGACCGTAGCGGCACAGGCTTTCTTGCCATCCGCCTCGGGGGACGACCGATGGCCCTGGAGCGCCAGGTGATGGAATGCCAGTCGCTGTGCCGTCAACTAGGCTCGCCACAGATAGACGTGATCCGAGGGAGTCAAGCCGAGAAGACCTGGCGCAGCGTCGCCGATTTCGGTTGGGACACGGAGGCAACGCCTTTGGTCCTGTGCAGAGTGCTTCTCGAACCCGCGAGGGTACCTGGCTTCCTCGACGCTTTGCCTCGATTGCAGGGGTTAGAAGGCTTCCTCCTGGCGGTCACCGCGCAGCCTGCCCACGGTGTAGTTTTACTGGCCTGGACAGCTGATGGCGAGAAGCCCTCAAGAGACTCGGTCACCAGGCTAATTCGGAAGTCGCGAGAGACTGTCCACGAATCGAACGGACGCATGCTCATCGAGCGGTGCCCGAGCGACGTTAAACCGAGATTTGACGTCTGGGACGAAGTCGGCACGGCGCTGTCGACGATGCGCCGACTCAAAGAACAGTACGACCCGAAGCGAATCCTTAGCCCCGGCCGTTTCGTGGGCGGCATCTGATGGCGGCAGCAGACACGCGCAGACCGACCGCTTTGTTCGATGGGCCCGACGCTCCGGCCGAACAGGACCTGTACAAGTGCGTTCATTGCGGATTCTGTCTTCAGGCTTGCCCGACGTACGTACAGACCGGTCTCGAGACAGAGTCGCCAAGGGGCCGAATCGCCTTGATGAAGGCAGTCAACGAAGGGCGAATCGGGATTACGCCGACGGTAACCAAGCACTGGGACCTTTGCATCAAGTGCCGTGCCTGCGAGCCAGCCTGTCCTTCGGGAGTGCCCTACGGAAAGCTGATCGAGGCGACAGTGTCGCAGGTGGAGCGATACCGGCGTTCGTCGCTGCTGAGAAGGCTGGCGGAGAGCCTCCTGCTCCGGCGCGTTCTGCCCCATCCGAGACGCCTTGGAGTGCTCGTGGCTATTCTACGGATGTACAGGCGGTTGGGGCTGGAGACGGCGGTGACCAAAACCGGCATAGTCCGCCTCGTGTCGTCGCGGCTAGCTGAGCTTCAGGAGTCCGCGCCGGAGATCGCCGGAGCTCCATTCAAGGCAACAGGGCAGGTCGTACCGGCGATCGGCCAGAAGCGCGCCAGAGTGGCTCTCCTATCGGGGTGCGTTATGCCGCTTGTACAGGGTCCCCAGATGGACGCAGTGTCGCGGGTCCTTGCAAGAAACGGCTGCGACGTGCTTGTTCCGAAAGGCCAGGCGTGCTGCGGGGCCATAAACTCTCACGTCGGCGACCTCGGTACAGCCCGTCGTCTGGCCAGGCGCAATACAGACGTATTCCTCGATAGTGGGGTCGATGTCGTAGTAGTGGCCTCAGCGGGATGCGGGGCCCGAATGAAGGACTACGGCGAACTGCTTCGAGACGACCCCCTGTACGCCAAGAGCGGAGAGAGATTGAGCGCGATTGTAAAGGACGTACACGAGTTCCTGGCAGAGTTGCCGCTCATTCCACCGGAAGGGCGCTTGCCGTACAAAGTGACATACCAGGACCCGTGCCACCTCTCCCACGCCCAGCGGATCACGGAGGCGCCGCGACAGATACTACGATCGATCCCCAACCTGGAGCTCGTCGAGATGGCGGACTCGACCCGCTGCTGCGGCGCAGGCGGCACGTACAGCATCACGCAGCGAGAGTTCTCATCTAGGCTTCTAGACACGAAAATGGCGGCGGTCAACGCGACCAGCGCCGATGTGCTGGCGGTGGCCAATCCAGGCTGCCACATTCAGCTCACTACCGGGCTGCGGCGCGACTCGACGCCGATGAAGGTCCGGTATATCACCGACCTGCTGGACGAGGCGTACAATGCTGAGTAGTCCGTGGTCGAGGTGACGCCCTGATGATTGAAGTCCTCGAGATCAAGAACTTCAAGTCCGTCAAACACGTGAATCTGGACTGCCGCTGAATAAATGTCTTCATCGGCGAGCCCAATACGGGCAAGTCCAACATGATGGAAAGCTTGGGGTTGCTTTCTTTGGCATTCTATACCGATGCTCTCAATAGCCGGGATAAACGCGAAACCGATACCACCAAGTTCGTTCGGCATGAAAGCACGAGTAACCTGTTCTACGATCAAGACCTCGACGACCAGATTGAAATCCGGTGGAACGATAACCTATTCAGCTTCCGATTCGAGAACGGCCGTTTCACCGGTATCGTGCACCGAGATGGTTCGGCTACTCCAGTGCTCGATGGCGACTATCAGAATGTTTGGTTGGGGGGGGGCCGCGGGTTGGGATCGATCGACGGCAGAAATGATGGGACATTTCAAGTCCTACAGATTCGAGCGGCTCGATCAGTTCCCGCGGCTGGAATCCGACTACCATTCTCCTGCCGTCGGGGGACAACATGCTCTCCTTGCTCTTGGCACACAAAGAACTCAGGTCGGTGGTCTTTAGGGATCTCTTTTCGTCTCGGAAACTGCGTCTGAATCTGAGGCCGCACGAGAACAAGATCGAGGTGTTGAAGGAGCACGATGACATCACCATATCCTATCCGTACCACCTTTCCTCCGACACCCTCCACCGGCTGATCTTCCATCTAGCGGCGATCATGTCCAACAAAGAATCAACACTCATTTTCGAGGAGCCGGAGTCGCACGGGTTTCCTTACTACACCAACTACCTAGCCGAGACTATTGCGCGGGATGAGCAGGGGACCCAGTACTTCATGTCCACACACAACCCTTACTTCCTGGTACCGCTGGTTGCGAAAGCTCGGAAAGAAGACATCGCTGTCTTCATAACGTACTTCGAGGACTACCAGACGAGGGTCAAGCGCCTGACCGAAGCGCAGCTTCAACAGCTTGCCTAGGTTGACGTCTTCTCCAACATCGAAACCTTCCTGGAAGACTGATGCTCTACGTCGGATGCAAGCCAGATGAGCGCCTGGTCCGAACCCTGACAGGTCTTCCCAGGAAACAGATAGAACACGATCTCAAGGGCCGATTCGGCGTATGCAAGCGGCTCAGCGGCGCCACCGACGCACAAGCGATGCTAGACGAAGACCCTGGGGCGGAGCGGCCAGCATACCGCCAAAAATTACAGTCTTCGGCGAGAGAGGTTGGGAGCTCTGGTCTAATCAAGCTCAGTCACAAATCGAGACGGAATCGAATCGTCCTCGTTCGCCCTAAGTTGGAAGAGTGGATATTGGAGGCGGCTCGTCAGGCCGGTGTCGACCCGGGCGCCCACGGGTTTCCAAACGATTCCAACCGGCTCCATGGCCAAGTAAACGCCAACCTGGACAAGTTCGAGAATCTTATCTACGCCTTGATCGAAGTCTGTTCGCAAAACCTGCTTGAACTGAAATGCCTGTTGACTCGACAACCACGGCGACGACGCTAGGCTAATGGACCTGGGCCTGAAGGGCAAAGTCGCGCTGGTATCCGGCGGCA
>CAUZJF010000150.1:0-5989 GCA_963579975.1 Dehalococcoidia bacterium | reverse complement strand
CGACGCATCAGGACCGGCACGCGCCAACTTCGAGCCGATAGGCCGTCTCGGCCGACGTGACGACGAGACGACCTCCGGGATCAAACGCAAGACCGACGAGGCTTCCGGATGCCAGCACTTGCGTCGTGGTGCCATCGAGGCCAACACGGTAGACGCCACTGACACCGGCAAGAGCCTCCACAACGTGGAGCACCCCGCGTCCGTCGAACGCGAGTCCTTGCGGTCGGCCGAAGCATGAGCAAACTTCGTCCACCTTTCCCGTACGGTCAATGCGATACAACGTGTCGTAGGTGGAGAGCGTCGGCGCCGTGACATATAGCGCGTCGTCTGGCCCCCAGGCTAGGTGGAATGCAGCCACACTCGCTGGCAACGTCGCGAAGGCGGTCGTTTGACCTGAAGTCGAAATCCTGAACAAGGTGCCTGAGCGGTCGCCTACATAAAGAGTCCCGTCTGGGCTAAACGCGAGGCCGCACGGAACGCCGAGATTAGAGGCGATGACCTCGGGAGTACCGTCCGACCCCACCCGATAGACCGTACCCTCGAATCGACTGGATACGTGCAATCGGCCATCGGGCGAGAAAGCCATCGAGGTCGCATTGGTGATACCGGTTACGAACGGCTCACGGAATCCGTCACGGCTCACGCGAAATACAGATACCGGCGAACGCTCTCCACGCGTGCCGCTGTAAGCTAGATATAGCGAACTCTCGCGGTCGATCGCTGGACTATCGACCTGGTGGAGACCGGTGGCGACCGGAACGCCGAGCTCGACAAAGGCGGTCTCGCCCAAGGCCCCACCGACCTGAAGAGGCGTGTGGCCGCCCTCGAGCTCAGGCGGCACGATCACCGAGACCGATCGTTCCGAAGCGTGAACGACCCGCACGGGGCGAGAGCCGATGCGTACTTCTGGGAGTTCAGTACCGCCGTTGGTCAGCTGCGTGCCATCAATGGTGACACGCCCGCCCTCAACAGCCCACAACGGATGGATGGAGGTGATACAGGATCGGGACACGGTAGCCCTAGTGTCGTTCAAGTGCTCGCAGCCAGCTGTCCAAAAAATCTACGAAACGTCCAACTCGACGTTCCAATACAGGTAATCGCGCCAGGCCTCTGGGGCGTTTCGAATAGCGAAGATTAGGCGGACAACGGGCGGCCGCATGGGTCGTCTTGGTGGTCGAACCACTTTCAGACCCGCCTCGGTTGGTGTCCGACCTCCCTTACGGCAATTGCAAGTAATACACGACGTCACGATGTTCTCCCAATCCTTTCGGCCACCCTGAGAAACCGGCACGACATGATCGAACGTCAGATCTTCAACCGGAAACTTCTCTCCGCAATACTGACACTGGTCCCCGTCTCGCGCGTAAATGTTCGCGCGCGAAAAAGGCACGTAGTCGGCTCGGCGTTTGATCGTGATGTAACGCAAGAGGCGGATAACGGATAGGAGGTTGAAACTGATCGAGACGGACCGGACCTCCCGGTCGTAGACGGAAATCACCTCGACCTTGCCTTGGCACCACAAGGTGATCGCCTTGCGCCAATCGACCACGTTGAGCGGCTCGTAAGTGGCGTTGAGTAGCAGCGTTTGCTCCATCGGTACCTTGATTGCTCATTCTGACAACGAGCGCCTGTGACTGTCAAGCGAAATTCACTGTAACATACTGCGAAAGAATAACTTACAGCATAATAAAGGCCAACCATGAAGTCGTGGCGCGCCTGGTTGATATAGCTAGCGATTACCGATGCACCTCCAAGTAAGACACTGCCCGTCCTGATTTCTCAGTGGCGGCGTGCCCGTCTCGCTGCGATTACGAGACCGGCATATTCAGCTCACTTAACGCCTTGCGCAGCTCGGCTAGACACGCCTCTGAAACCCGCCGGAGAGGAGGGCGCGGCTCCCCTCCCGTGTAGCCGACGAGCGACAATGCAGCTTTTAGTCCGGGAACCCCATGGACCCGCGTTACGAGTCGCGCGAGGGGGTTTAACTGCCGCTGGAGTGTCCGTGCTTCCACCAGTCTGTTGGTCTGGACTAGGTCGTACAGCTCCACACACTGGTCCGGCGCGACGCAGGCGAGCGCCAGAATGCCGCCGCGTGCCCCAAGAAGCAATGCGCTGTAGAAGGTCGGCGCCGATCCGACCAGTATCTGGAAATCGTCCGGGGTCTTATCAATCAGGTCCGCGACAAACCCCATGTCGCTCCCCGATTCCTTCATGCCGATGATGTTGGGATGCCCAGCCAAATCGGAGACAGCGGGAACCGGCAACGTTACCCCGGTTACGGCCGAAAAATTGTACAGGATTATCGGCACAGGCGAGGCTTCGGCGATATCCGTGTAGTGGCGGACGAAGACGGGGGTTGTCATTTGAGACTTGAAGTACGATGGCGTCCGGACCAGTACGGCATCGGCGCCAAGCGACGCCGCCCGTCTCGATGCATCGATCGTGGCCTTGGTGGACTCACGGCCGGTGCCCGCTATAACCAAACGATCTACTGGTACATGTTCCCGTACGACCGCTATCGCACGATCGGCCTCTGCTTCGTCGACGAGCGGCGCCTCGCCGTTTGACCCGAGCACAACGATACCCCTGACCCGGGTCTCCAGCCATCGGTCGACGTTGCGGCCGAGGGCGTCAGCATCGAACGAATCGTCTCGGAACGGCGTCGGAATGGGGGGAAACACCCCTCGCAAATCCATTCGATTTACCCTATCGGGTGCGCTGGAGCGCTGTCAACATGATGTAGAACCGAGGAGGGACAACCGGACCCGACCACACCGGACTGACTCTCAATTCACTCGGGCCCTATGAGGACCAATTTAGTGGACCGTCCTCCTTTAGGCGCCACGGGCTCGCTCCAGCTCGTCTGGAGCGTCGCCGACACGCTGAACGGGTTGATGGCGGTCCCCAACCTCGTCTCAGTCCTAGCCTCGACACCTCTCCTGTTGCGCTTGCAGAGGGAGTTCTTCGAAAGACGCAGCGGATAGAAAACAGGGTCAGTTCAGCAAATCGAATAACTGGCTGTACTTGACGGTCAATGTCCGACCGGTACCGGTCGGACGGGCGCTACCGAGCCACTGCGTGTCATTGTAGACAACGAAGAAACCAGTGTTAGCATCCGAGAGGATGGCGAAACGGACATTAGATGACCAGATGTGAGCACGGTCGTTATATTGCACCAGCGCTTGAACGAACATCCGGGTCGTGAAGGAATAGTTAACCCGGAGCCGGCCAAGGTTCGTAACGAAGC
Source organism: Dehalococcoidia bacterium (assembly GCA_963579975.1). GTDB lineage: Bacteria > Chloroflexota > Dehalococcoidia > Lucifugimonadales > CAUZJF01 > CAUZJF01. The sequence continues at coordinate 2,742 of CAUZJF010000150.1, read as the reverse complement.
GTCCCACCGGAAGGTCGAGGTTGTTCCGATCCCACGAAGCTTGCAGGTTAAAGGCCTCGCTGACGCGCAGGTTCACCTGAGGGCTGACCTGGACCCGCTGGCCTCCGAAGAAACCCCCAAACACCGAGAAGAATCCAAAGCTAAACGGGGCGCCCCGATTGGTATTGATCCTCAGTTGAGCCTCGGCATGGTCGTAGGTATCGACCGGCACGATAACGCCGGGAAAGATTTCGAATGGCTCAAGCACCCCCTCAGTCGTCAAGTTTAGAGCCGTGCTCAACCAGAACCCATTCAGCCACTCCATGGTGTTATCGAGGTGGACCCACTCCGATTCTTTTTGGCCGGTCTCAAAGTTCAAGATTGTGTAGAAGCTGGCATGCGGGCTCCATTCGTGCACTCCCCAGGAGTTCTCCGGCCGGAATGCCGTTCGAAAGGCACCGTCAACGCGCCGATAACCGCGTCTGGCGTAGAACCCTACTTCGGGATTGAAGTCGGGACCGACCTCGGTGAATCCGCCACCAAACTGGAAGCGTTCCGAGTCGAAGCTGGCCGCCATGTTGTACGCATGGGTATCGCGCTTGGCGTCAGGTGTCTCGGTATCGGCCGCAAAACCTGAAATCGTGCCAAGCTGCCCCACACCCAACCGCCCGTCAACAGCGTAGCTCCGGTTGAAGTCCCGGCTGCCGGCAAGGCTGTCAGTGGCGCTGCGGTTCACGAACATCGCGCCAACGTTCGACCGGCTCTTAAAGTCCTGGCGTACGCGCGCCACCGTGAAGTTGTTAGAGGGGGTTCCCCCTGGGACCATCGACTCCGTCTGCATATTCAAGAAGCCGATATTGGTATTACTCCCGACCTTGCCAGACAACCGACCGCCGCCCAAGATCGGGATCTGCGCACCACTGCGACCAATCCCAATCCGGCGACTGAAGAATAGCTCGATCTGGCCAGGCTGCCCTACGGAAAACAACCCGGCGTTCTCTAGGAAGAATGGGCGCTTCTCTGGGAAAAAAAGGTTGAAGCGATCGAGGTTGACCTGCTGGTCGTCGACCTCGACCTGCGCGAAGTCGGTGTTATAGGTGAGGTCGAGCGTCATGCTAGGCGTGATGCTGTACTTCAGGTCAGCTCCGATGTCACCGATCGTCGTGGTTTTCGTACTGACGTTGCGTCGAAGCGCCTGGCCGAGCACGTACGGCGTCAGCTTGAGGTTTCGCTGTGCCGGCGCCTCGAGCCCCTGCAGCTCTCCGGCAAGCGAGAGTCGGTTCAGACTGAACTGCCCGGGCAACGGCGCCCAGTACGATCGCTCGTTCCGGTGGCGGATGTTGCGCTGGAAGTTGAGTCCCCAGGTTTGGACCTCGCCCAGAGGGTACCGCAGCGTGCGGAACGGAATCGCAATCTCGGCGGTCCAACCGATCTCCGAGACCCGTGCGCTGACCGCCCACACCCCGTCCCAGTTCAAATTAAGTCCGCCGCCCGAGCCTCGCTGCTGCTGGCTGCCGGAGCGCTGCACGAGGCCACCGCCGCCACGGCCGCTACCTTGCCCCTCGTTCGTCACTTGCCCGTCGTACTCCAACCCCGCCGGGTTCGTCCCGAACACGAACCCGGTCTGTCCATCCAAGTAGGTATCGAGAATGATCTGAAAACTGTCTGTCTCGTCGAGTAACGAATCGCGACGGCTGTCTGAGACAATGATCGTGCTCGTGTCGAGAACGTAGCAGACAATGCCAAAGTAGAGAGTGTCCTGGTTGTAAATGATGCGAACCTCGGTTCGCTCGGAGGCCGACTGCCCTTCGTCTGGCGAGTTCTGGATGAACCCGGTCGCCGGTAGGGCGTCCTGCCAGATGGCTTCGCCCAGGACCTCCCCGTCGATGTCAGGCGCTCCCTCGACTCGGGACACTCGCGCTAGCGGGAAACCCTGCGCCGTCAACTCTCGTTCAACGGGTAGCTCGCTGGGCGACTGCTGGGCAACCACAGGTGCCGCCAGAAGTGCGCTCGCCGCCAGCGCGGCAAATCCAATGATCCCCTGGCAACGGACCGAAGATAGACAATAGGACACTGGCCTTCGCTGATTCTTTCAGGGCTCAGTTCAGTAAGTCGAGTAACACACTGTACTTAATCGTCAGCGCGCGGCCGGCGCCAGTGGGCCGGAAGTCGTGCAGGCCCTGCGTGTCGTTGTAGACGACGAAGAGACCTGTGTTGGCGTCCGACAGGATGGCAAAGCGGACGTTTGACGACCAGATGTTAGTGCGGTCGTTGTATTGCAAGAGCGCCTGAGCGAACATCCGCGTCGTAAACGAATAATTCACGCGAAACCGGCCCAGGTTCGCGACGAAGTCACCACCCGGCAGGTTGATGTCGTTGCGGTCCCACGCGACCTGCGCGTTTAGAGAGTCGCCGACGCGCATGCTGACCGTCGATATCATCCGTTTTCTGTCGCCGCCGAAGAAGCCACCGATGGTCGAGCGAAGCTCGAAACTCACGGGAGCGCCCTGGTTGGAAATGAAGACGATCTGCCCCTCGGCGTGATCATAGGTCCCGACTGGCACTATGACATCGGGAAAAATCTCGAACGGTACCAGCACCCCTTCCTTGACGAGATTGACGCCAGTGTGGAGCTCATCTCCCGTTGTCCACTCCCAATGGTTGTCGATGTGAGTGAACTGGGTCTCCTGCTGACCCGTTTCAAAATCCCATATCGTGAAATGGGAGACGTGAGGCCTCAGTTCGTGCAACCCCAAGAGATTG
>CAUZJF010000149.1:0-5995 GCA_963579975.1 Dehalococcoidia bacterium | reverse complement strand
TGCCGGCGACACGGGAGCGGTCTCGATGTCCTGCATGAAGATGGGCACACTGATGGCTTCCGAAATCCGGACGAAGTAGTCCTTGACCAGGCGCGGTTGTCCGGAGATTCCCAACGGAGGAGCCGCCATAACGGCGTCGGCTCCCAGGTCCTGGGCGCGCCGGCTGTGGAAGACGGCCAGGTCGTTGCCCTGCGCGCCGGTGTTGACCACGACCGGCACACGACCTGCCACTTTATCGACAACCGTCCTGGTCGCCAGGTCGCGTTCGGCGTCAGTCAGCTTGAGAATCTCGCTTCCCAGGGCCAGGCCGACGCCATCCACCCCGGCGTCAATAGCGAACTCGACCTCATGTTCGAGGTCCTCCGTGTCGATCATACCTGCGTCGTCGAACGGCATCGCCAGGATGGGATAAAGACCCCTCATGTTCATGTCAACCATGTCACACCTCCGCGCCCGGTAGGATAGACCCAATTGACACCTTCAACAACACGTGGAAGGATGAATCTCATCTGACGTGATCGACTGGAGTGTCGTGAGTACATGTAGCAGGTGATGCAATGGCAAAGGAAGATCTGATCGGTGCCTGGGACCTGGTGTCAATGGAGGCCCGCCATTCGGATGGGACCGTAACGTTCCCGTTAGGCGAGGAAGCAGTTCACGATACCGTGCGCGCCAAGATCGAACAGGACGGCGGGCCCGTCCGAGTCGCCGAGTCGGTTCGCCATACCGAATGCCGCGAGGCGGCCCGGGGAAATCAAGGGTTCACCCCACTCGGCAACACTCAGCCGCGTGGTTACCCTGTCCCTTGTGGACCGACTACGGAGTGTACTTCATAACCTTGTTCTGTTCGACATCGGCTATGAAAATGGCGCCCGACGGGCCGATTGCAAGGTCCCTGGGAGGAGCGAAGTGGGCGAATTCGACTTTCAGGTCCCCGCTGCCGATGAAGCCAGCTTCCATCGTCTCGCCCAGTATGGCCCCGCCGTCTACCACCGACGAGATGATGCCGGTCGCAAGGTCTATTTTTCGGATACGGTCGTTGCCATGGTCCGCGATGTAGAGGTTGCCGTCCTGGCCGATCACGACGCCTATCGGTTGGGCGAGCAAGGCATCGGCGGCCTTCGCGCGCCGTCTCCTGCGAATCCTGCGCCGCCTCCACCTTCCCGGGAGCCGGCCGCCGCCTCAAGAGGATCGAGCCTCTGGCCCAGCGCCACGGTGCCTTTGCCGGCGAGGGTGGTAATGATGCCCGTTCCGAGGTCTATTCGGCGGATACGATGGTTCGCCGTATCGGCGATATAGAGGAACTTGGCTTCTGCGTCCACGGCGATGCCAGTAGGGTCGGCCAACGTCACCTCGATCGCCGGGCCGCCGTCGCCTTCGGTCCCCTTTTCCCCTGTCCCGCCTACAGTTGAGAGGATGCCGGCTGTGTCGACCATACGAACCTTGCTGTCAGCAAGGAAGTAGATATTGCCCTGGCCGTCCAAAGTCACGTCCGTAGGTTCCTTGAACCACGCCTCAGTAGCGGCCGCGCCGTCGCCCGGATCGAGTACGCCTTCGACGCGCTTTGGGGCACCCCCGCCGGCTACCGTAGTTACGATACCAGTGTCGGCGTCGATTCTGCGTATCCGGCCATTACTTCGGTCCGCGATGTAGATGTTGCCCGCCGGGTCGATTACCAGGCCTTCGACGGCTTTGAACTTGGCCTCAATGGCTGCCTTCCCGTCGCCTGCGTAGCCCGTGCCGCCATGCCCCCGCTACCGTGGTTATGATCCCCGCGCGGCCGTCCACTTTCCGGATGCGGTTATCGGTCGAAATGTATACATTGCCATCCGCGTCGAGCGCCACACCTGTAGGGGCGTACATCTCGGCACCAGTTGCCGGTCCTCCGTCCCCCCGAACCCCGGACCTCCGGTGCCGGCGAAGAGCGACATGCCCTCGACACTTACCGTCCCTTCAGGCACGACCGAATCCTACACCGTATCCGACCACAGAGCGGTCGGATACGGCGCCTGACGCCTGCCCGGTCGCGGCAGGCCCTGGTGTATCTTCGGTCTCTTCAGAGCTGCTGCACGTCACGAGCAACGCAGCCGTTCCGACGGGAGGCGCTCTATCGCCCTCTTCGACGACGGCAAATCCACCGCGCTGAAAAGCCCATGCGAACCTGCGGACACCTGGCTGCGTTTCTTGGGTGATTCAGGTGTCGGACTGCTCGAATGCGAGGAAGGCGTCCGCGGTCTTCGGCAGCAGAACTACCCTCGCCCCCGGCGCAAGCACCGAGCTCGAAGGTTGCCGGCACTTCAGGGTTGCACCGGACGGCGTCCGTACGACCAGTATCGTCTCGTCCCCACGAAACTCGCGGGAGACGATCACCGAGTTGCCTTCTGTATGTGGCGTTAGCTGAAAGTCGTCGGGGTGCACCAGCACGTCCACTCGAGAGCGGTCAGGCAGTGCTCCATTGCTGCTGACGTATTGGAGCTTGCCAAGTTCCGTGTCGACGAGATTGCCACTCACCGCTCCGCCGAGAAAGTCGCAAAAGCCTACGAGCTCGGCGACGAAACGGCTGGACGGCGAACGGTACACGATCTCCGGCGCGTCGAGCTGTTCCAGTTGCCCTTCGTTCATCACCCCGACCCGGTCGGCCATTGCGAAGGCCTCCTCCCGGTCGTGGGTCACGAACACGGTCGCGATGCCCCGCTGTCTGAGGATGCTCTCCACGTCATGGCGCATCTCTTTTCTCATGTTTGCATCGAGGTTGCTGAACGGCTCGTCCAGTAACACCGTGACGGGTTCGGGCGCGATCGTGCGGGCAAGAGCAACCCTCTGCTGTTGTCCACCCGATAGCTCGTGGGGGTATCGATGCTCCAACCCCCCAAGTTCGACCAGCTCCACCACTTCCTTCAGTCGTTGCTCCTGCTTTAGCCGGGACAACCGCCGAAGTCCAAAGGAAATATTCTGGGCGACAGTCTGGTGAGGAAACAGCGCGTACTCCTGGAAAACCATGCCCACGCTTCTGCGGTCGGGCGGAACATGGGTCGAAGGACCCGACACCAGCCTCCCTTGAACGCTAACCTCGCCTCCGCTTGGCGTCTCGAGGCCCGCGATGAGCCGAAGGGTTGTGGTCTTGCCGGACCCGCTCGGGCCCAGAATCGACACGATCTCTCCCGGCTTCAACGCAAAGCTTACGTTGCTGACCACGGCAACGTCACCGTAGTGTTTCGACAGGTTGGCGCACTCGATTATCGGACCGTCCATCACCCCATTCTCCGCTCACCAACGTGCGTTGGTTGGCGTTCGCGCATTACCAGCAGGGCCATCGGTACCGACGACATCAGGATCAGCATGAGAGCAGGCGCCGCAGCCCGGGCGAAGAAGGCCTCCGACGATGCCGACCACACGGCCGTCGCGAGGGTCTTGAACCCCAATGGGCCCAGAATCAGGGTCGCTGGCAGCTCTTTCATCGTTATCAGGAAAACGAGGGCGGCTCCCATAAGCACACCTGGGCCTACGAGAGGAATCGTTATCGCTCGAAGGACGTGGCGCGGGCTGCTGCCAAGTCCTCGGGCCGCCTCCTCCAGTCTCGGGCTAATCTGGAGTAGCGAAGTGCGGGTCGCCCCCAAAGCCGCTGGAAAGTAGAGGACGACGCAGGCAAATACGAGCAGCCAGGCGGTCTGGTACACGATCGGCGCGAAGTTCGCGCCGAAAAACACCAGCGCCAGAGCAACTACGACTCCCGGAAGTGCATAGCCCGTAAAGCTAACTCGCTCCAGAAGGCGACTCGTCATACCAGGGTACCTGACTACGAGGACCGCAACCGGTATCGAGAACAGGGCTGCCGCCAGCGCCGCCAGACCGGACACGAACAGTGAGTTCCAAGTCTCGCTCCACAGCAGCAACAAGGGTTCACCCGACATGACGCCCCGCACCAACCAGTTGGCGAGTATCGCCATCGGAAGCCCCAAGGACATGAGGCTCACTGCCGTGCACAGCAACACCGCGGGCCACTTCCAACGGCCTAGCCGGACTGGCCGGGCAGGCCGGGCCGCCCCCGCACCCGTTCGATAGTACCGACGGCGGCCGCGCGTGTACCCTTCCACGAACAGGATGCCTACGGCCATTGCGACCAGGATCAGCGAGAACACTGCCGCGATAGACCGGTCGAAGGCCGTTTCGTATTGCTGGAAAATGACCCATGTAAACGTAGGATACCTCATTAGCGAAACGGCGCCGAAATCGCTTAGGGTGTACAGACCGACAAGGACGCAGCCCGTCCCAATCGCCGGTCGAAGCTGAGGCAACATCACCCGGAGAACCGTGCTCCAGGCACCGTACCCGAGGCTGCGTGCCGTTTCCTCTGTAGCCGGGTCCAGATTCCGCAATGCGCCTCGGACGGTAAGGAGCACATAAGGGTATGTCAGGAGCGCCAACGTCAACGTGGCCCCGGGCAACCCATAGATCTCCGGTAGCCGGTCGACGCCGAAGGGTCCGGAGAGCAGCTGTTGCAGTATCCCCTTCGGCCCCAGAGCCGAAACGAACAGGAACGCGCCGATGAAGCTTGGAATCACCAGGGGCAGCACCGTTACCACCGCCCACATCCGTCGGAGCGGCAGGTCGGTGCGTACCGTCAACCACGCCAGCGGAAGGGCAATAGCTACTGAGCTCGCCGTCACTGTCAGTACCAACAACGCCGTACGGCCCACGGTGTACGCCGTACGCCAGCGGAAGAGGATGTCCCACGTGTCGTCAGTAGCACCGGCGCTTCGGATGACCAGATAAGCCAGAGGCAATAGCATCCCCAGCCCGACGAGAATAGCCGGGACGAGGACCACGAGGGGCGGCGACGTTGAGCGTCTGTAGGGGCCGGAAGAGAGTCCAATCTCTCCTCTAGCCCCTACAGGTAACGGCTGGTACATTAACTCATTCGTTGCGTCAGATCGTCTACTCCAGGATGCCCAGATCCCTCAGGAGCGTCTGCGTCCCCCTCAGATCGGCGAGGGATGCCATATCGACGTCGGGCTTGTTGATGTCCTCGAGAGGGGTGAGGAGGCGAGCGGTCTGTACGCCGTCGACCAGCGGGTACTCGAATGTCTGTCCGGCGAAGTACTGCTGGCCGACCGTCGACAACATGAACCTCAGGAACCGCTCTGCGTTGTCACGGTTCTCGGCTGTGCTCAGAATGCCCGCCCCGGCCACCATGATCAGGCTTCCCGGGCCTCCGTCCTTTGGGTGATAGTTCCTCGCGGCGAATTCGTCGCCCTCCTCCTGCAGGAAACGGTGCAGGTAGTAGTGGTTCACCAACCCGACATCGATCTCGCCTGCAGCTGCGGCGGCGACCTGCGTAGTGTTGTTAGAGTAAATCCCCGGCCCATTGGCCTGGATCCTTTCCAGCCACTTGGTCGTCTTCTCCTCGCCCCAGAGCACCCTCATCGCGGTGACCATGGCCTGAAATGAACCGTTCGTCGGCGCCCACCCGATCCGGCCTTTCCACTTTGAGTCGACCAGATCGTAGATCGAGTCGGGCAGATCAACCTCGGATAGAGCGTTCGTGTTGTAGACGATGGTTCGCGCGCGGCCAGAAACACCCACCCACTCCTTCTGTGGAGACCGGGCCCAATCCGGGACGAGGCCCACCATGTCATCAGAAAGCGTACTCAATAGACCGGCATTTGCGACGGCTCCCAGGCCGCCAGGGTCCTGCGCAAAGAACAAATCGGCTGGAGAGTTGCTTCCTTCTTCCAGAAGAGTCGCTGCGATAGCTGCTGTCTCGCCGTATTTGACCGATACGTCTATGCCCGTAGCGTCTGAGAACTGATCAATTATTGGGCCCACCAACGACTCGCTTCGGCCTGAATAGACGACCAGTGACCGAGGAGACATGGCCACTTCGACTGTCTCACCGCCGGGGGCTTCGACTTCCGTGGCACAGGCCGTAGCCAGTCCAGCGACGAAAGACAGGCCGACGCACGCAACCTTGAAAGCCCTCGTGGTTTCCCGGTAG
>CAUZJF010000148.1:0-6047 GCA_963579975.1 Dehalococcoidia bacterium | reverse complement strand
CACAGGTTCGTAGGCGACAACCAGGCGGCCTGGCTTGTCGACCTGTGCGAGCCCCGCCGTCAACTGGCGTTCCACGACCGAACCCGCGTGCCCCACGTCCCTTTCGTCGAGGGTCTCCCCGACACAGAGAATGGGCCGCAGGCCTGCTTCTACCGCGGCTGCTACCTTATTGCCTACCATCTCGTCGGACTCGCCAAGGACGTGCCGCCGCTCCGAGTGTCCTAGAATTACGAACTCGCAAAGACCTGCCAGCATCGTCGGTGAGACCTCGCCCGTGTATGCGCCGCTGCCCTCGTGGTACATATTCTGGGCGCCTACGGCGACGCCGGAGCCTTCAAGCACATCGCGTACAGCCGACAGCGACACGAACGGCGGGCACACTACTCTATCGATGCCTTCAACGGCCTCGAGCCCAGGCCTCATCTCCCGGGCGAGGGCCTCGGCTTCGGCGATGGTGGTATTCATCTTCCAGTTTCCCGCAATCAACAGTTTCGGCATTACGAAGCGTCCGCTGAATAGCACAAAGTCAATTCCTGGCTCATATGCTTGGCGATGACCGTTCTTCGTGTGTCTCGAAGAGGGACGTTACTAGTGTTGAGGCGGCACCGACCGCCAGCCGGGCGTGGCGTGCTCCAACGACTTGCGAACTTCCCCCTCTCCCATGACCAGTTCCGTAGAGATTCCGCATATCGCTCAGCCACTGCGCAACAGTAGCTAGATTGCTGAGTATACGCCTAATGGTGTCTTTTCCTTTCGCCGAATCGGGGACATTTTCTGGAAGGAGGTTCAGTAACGCCCGGGTCTGCTGTCACCAGATCCACGACGTCGGAGTTTTCTTGGAACTCGATTCCCCGCGCCTTAAGAATCGTCTTGCACGTCGTTTCGACCACCTCTTTGGCCGTACCCATGGCGAGCGCTGGATCGTCTTCTACAGAACCTTTTATCCTTTCGACCTGTTGATGGAGTTCCAGCGAGTCGAATCCCTTCGCCGCTTCAGAAACTTCTGGCAAGTGAAGGTCCTTAGCTACGGAACCTATCTTGCCATCCGTATACGTAAACCCCTCTCGCTCTATCCACTTTTTCAACAACTCGAATTGGGATTTGGCCCTCTCACCTCCGTTGTAACCGATCAGTGACTCTGCTCGCGTTTCGAGGTCGGCGAGCACATTTCCGTACACGGTCAGGACCTTACGGACGTCGCTCCATTTCGTAAAGTCTGTGGCGTGGTAGTACTGCTCAACCAAAGAACGCCGTTCTCCCTGTTCTGGTGGCTCGTAGTACTCATCAAGCGGAACGTTCGCGCCGTCGAACTCCGTTCTTATGACACGCAGAGTCGTCCCGACGGAATACTCGCGGAATTCCGATCGTGTCTTTTTACTGATCAGTTCGTGTTCCACAACGCATCGTCGCCGAGCACTTCTGGAATCCCTTAAGGCCCGAACTTCGCCAACTTGCCGGCGTGGGCGAGGGCCAGCATCATGACGCTCGTGGCTGGAAGACGTCCCAACGAGCCTGCCGCGCATTGGCGCTCGGAGAACCCTTCGACGCCGTCGCCCTTCGTGAGCCCAGAGTGCACCAAGAGCGGGACCGGATGCCAGCTGTGGTTTCCCATTACCGCCGGGGTCGAGTGGTCCCCCGCCACGACCAGCGTGTCGGCGCCCAGCGCCCGCAGCCGGGGTATTCTGGCGTCCAGCGCCTCCAGCGCAGCCACCTTGGCATCGAAGTCCCCGTCTTCGCCCGCGGAGTCCGCGGGCTTGTAGTGCAGGAAGAAGAAGTCGTGGCCGCCGAGGTTTTGTTCCAGCGTGTCGAGCTCGTCGTCGAATGTGGCGCCTGTCTGCAGGACCTCCATGCCGACCAGCTGTGCTAGGCCTCGATACATCGGGTATGCGGCGATTGCTGCGGGTGTCAGCTTGTACGCCTTGCCCATGTCAGGTAGGTCGGGCAGCCGGGAGAACCCGCGCAGCAGGACCATGTTGGCGACTTCTCGGTCGCCAAGAACTCTCCGCGCTTGTCCGATGAACGCTCTTGCTACCCGAGCGGTTACGGCTGAGCCCTCGGATAAGGACTCGGGGTCCAGCGGGGCACTGCCGGTGGTCTGCGGGTCCGTTTCGGTAACGCTTTCTCCCAGACCTTCTCCCGCGAAGACGACTACGAAACGGTGCTCGCGTACCGGGTAGACCGACACTGTTACGTCGGGGACTTCGATCTGGTCCAATAGCTTCGCTAGAGGTTCGCTCTCGGCAGTCGGGATGCGCCCCGCCCGCCGGTCCACGAGAATCCCCTGCCCGTCTACCGTGCACAAGTTCCCACGAGCCGCGATTTCGCCGTCTTTCAGATCGACGCCGATTCCGATCGCCTCCAGCACGCCCCGGCCCATCAGGTACTTGACCGGATCGTAGCCGAAAAGGGCCATGTGCCCAGGCCCGCTTCCAGGCGTAACGCCGGGCAAGACTGGTGTCGTCAGCCCGGCGGCACTCTCTCGCGCCAGGGCATCGAGGTTCGGAAGCGAAGCCACTTCCAGCTCAGACTTTCCGGTGTTGGGGCCCGGGTATCCACCCAAGCCATCGACGACCAACAAGACGATCTTGCTGGAGGTCGGTTGGCAGATGTCGCGTATGTGCGAAAAGTCGATCACGATGTCCCCAACTACATGCCTAGCCGTGGCTCTCGGTCTGTTTGTCCATCAGCACGGCCACCCCGGGAAGCGTCTTTCCCTCCAGGAGTTCCAGCGACGCGCCGCCGCCCGTCGATACGTGGGTCATCTTGTCGGCCAGGCCAAGGACAGATACAGTCTCGGCTGTGGAACCTCCGCCTATCACGGTTGTGGCCTCACTCATTCCTGCCAAGGCCGTCGCAATTCGGGTCGTGCCTTCGGCGAATGCCGCCCATTCCGCCACGCCCATAGTGCCGTTCCAGACCACGGTCCTGGCGGAGCGCAACGCATCTTCGTACTCGGCAGCCGTCTCCGGCCCGATGTCCATGACACGCCAGGATGCCGGAATACCATCGACCGGCACAACCTTGTGGTCGGCGGACTCCGAGAACTCAGCGGCGACAACTACGTCCTTTGGCAAAAGTAGCGTCTGGTCCCGCCCGGCGGCCTGCCGAGCAACCTCGGCCGCCGCGTCGAGCTCGTCGTCTTCGAGCGGCGAAGCGCCCACGGCGTAGCCCTTCGCCTTCAAGAACGGGACCGCCATGCCTCCGCCTATCATCAACGTGTCCACCTTGGGCGCCAGCTTCTTGAGCGCCGCAAGCTTGTCGGACACCTTTGCGCCACCCAAAACCGCTATGAACGGACGCTCCAGCGCTCCAAGCAACCCCCCCAGATGTGTGAGCTCACTCTCCATCAGCAAGCCGGCGACTGCAGGCAAGAACCGGGCGACCGCGCCTATCGAAGCGTGGGCGCGATGGGCCGCGCCAAAAGCATCGTTGACGTAAAAGTCGGCCAAGGATGCAAGCTGTCGGGCGAAGGACTCGTCGTTGGCTTCTTCCTCCGGGTGGAAGCGCAGGTTCTCCAGCATCAGGATGCCACCCGGCCCGAGCTCCTCGACGGCCCCGGAAACCTGCAGGCCGATGCAGTCGGGCGCCTGAGACACGGGTAGGTCCAACAGCAAACAGAGTCGCTTCGAGACAGGTGCCATGCGAAATTCGTCGACCACCTTGCCCTTCGGCCGGCCGAGATGAGCGCACAGGACCACCCTGCTCTTCCGCTCGATCAGGTACCGCAACGTCGGCAACGACGCCGTGATCCGGCTGTCGTCCGAGACTTCGACGGTACCTGGCCGGAACGGAACGTTGACGTCCACCCGCATTAAGACGGTCTTACCAGCCACGTCGATGTCCCGTACCGTCTTCTTGTTCAAAATGCCTCGGTCGTGGCTTGCCGCCGTCCGCGTCGGATCAAATCGAACCGCCGCACCCAGTCTCGTTAGTCGGCCAGCAAGGACTGCAAGAGCTGGCGTATCGCGTCGGTCCCGTCCGCTGACAGGACTCCGCCGTCCAGCACCGCCAGCGCCGCGTCACGATGTTTCGAGGCGACTTCCTCAGAGTAGTCCCTCGCCCCAATCTCCTCCAGCACTTCGCGCAGGGCCGTCACGTCGTCTTTTTCGAGAACTCGCTTGAAATAGATGTCCCCAAGCCGCCTTTTTTGGTTTATGTTAGCTTTCTCGAACGCGTACGCGACAGGAAGGAGCTTCGTTTTGTTCAGTACTTCAGGCGCGGGACCGGCGTCCGCTTCGGTCCACATCTCCTTGAGGTCGTTGGTCACCTGTACCGCCATCCCGACGTTCGACCCGCACGTTTCCAGAGCAGCCGTCACGTCGTCACCAGCGCCAGCGACCATCGCTCCCAGCTTCATTGCGCCGGCGTACAGGGCGGCCGTCTTTCCGGACGCGATACGCAGGTACGCCTCGACGCTCAAGTCGATGCGCTCCTGAGCTTCCAGGTCCTCGAAGCGGCCCTCGCAGAGATCGAGGCTCGCGCGGTCGAGTACCTGAATGGCGTGGAAAGTCGTCTCCGCCGGCAGCCCGCGCTCATGAAGCCGGAACAGGGAAAGCCGCGCCAGGGCGTGCATCGCGTCGCCCGCGTTGATAGCCTGGGCGGGGCCCCAGGTCCACCAGACGGCGTCCCGGCCGTCCCGCTTGGGGTTGCCCCTCTGCACGTCGTCGTGAATCTCGGCGAAACCATTGGTCAGCTCCACCGACGCGGCCGCCGGCAGGGCCGTATCGCCGTCGCCGCCTGTCGCGAGGTTCGCTGCGAGGCAGGCGACGCCGTGGTTTCGTTGCCTGGGCGGCGACAGTGTTGGTTGCCCCTGTTCGTCTGCCCATCCCAGGTGGCACGTCATCATGCCGTAGAGGGGCATGTCGCGGGTGCTGAACACGTCCCGCATCTCCGCGTCTACCTGGTCCGACAAATATTGCACGGTCATGGCAGTGACCAAGCTAGTCTCCACCCGTCGGCACGGCGACCAGCTGCTCCCCGCACACGGCCTCTATTGCCTGTCGAGAAACCGGGCCTTGTCGCACGATCGCCGGCGAAGGTCCTGTAAGGTCGACTACAGTAGAAGGTATGCTTCCCTCGAGTGAGCCGCCGTCGACGATGAAATCGACGTCCCGGCCCAGCTCACGCCGAACCGCGTCGGCGGTCGTGAAGCCGGGCGAGCCGGTCCGATTCGCGCTCGTCCCGGTGATCGCAGCTCCGAGCCGCCTGGCGACTGCCCTGGGAACCCAGTGGTCGGGCATCCGGAGCGCGATGGTGTCGAGGCCCCCGGACACTGTCCCTGGCACGCCCGGCTCCCTTTCGAGGACAACTGTCAGCGGCCCGGGCATGAAGCGTTCGATCAATCTCCAGGCAATCTCGGGAACGGCGGTGGCGTACCTCGAGAAGTCAGCCCGCTCAGCAAGCAGCAAAGGGAGCGCCATTCCACTGGGCCTCCCCTTGATCTCGTAGATCCGTTCGACGGCGTTCCCGTCAAATACCGATGCCGCAAGTCCATACAGGGTATCGGTCGGCAGCACTACGACTCCACCCTCCCGAAGGACAGCGACTGCGGAGTCGATCTGATCGTTCAGGGTATGGTCATGCTCGCTGTTTCTCGGCGCGCGGGCGTCGTCGTTCTCCACTCAAAGTTCCTCGGAATCGTCCCCGTCCCGTGACACGGGACACCCCAAAGGATGAAAAGGACGGAATTTTACCTCTTCCCCCGCCGGGGGAAGATCGAGAAGGGGGCTCTTTCCAACCCTTGGAGCGCTCTATTTTTTATACCGATGTGGCCGGATTATAGCATGGGAGGTCCTGACAAACGTGGAGACTCCTCAGGTACGCCACACACCTCGGAGTGTCCCTTGACCGTCCGTCATCACCGATGCTAGCCTTGAATCGCCTCACCATGTCTACCCCACCGAACACCACTACCAGCCGCCGTGAGGATGCCGGCGACGAGTTGGGTGTCTCAGTGTCGCCGGAAACGCAGGACCGCCAGGCCTCTCGCAGTCACGGCCATCCGCGCTCCCCTCGTGAGTCGATACTCATCGTCGATTTCGGCTCCC
>CAUZJF010000147.1:0-6108 GCA_963579975.1 Dehalococcoidia bacterium | reverse complement strand
CATCTACCGGACGGCGATCGAAAAGATCGGCCTTGCTCCCGAGTCGCTGATGTTTGTCGATGATAATCTTGTGGCTGTTGAAGGGGCGATACGGCTCGGAATGGCAGGAGTGATCATCTCAAGGTACGGTGAGACGCCGCAGGGAGGACTGCGCTGGGTAGCCGACCTTGAGGAGCTTGTGGCGATGCTGGACCTAGATCGTCCAAATTAATTATGGACCGGAGGGATAGATGGCCGAATACAACATAGCGGTGATAGCCGGTGACGGCATCGGGCCGGAGGTGATCGGGGAGGGGCTGAAGGTGCTACGCGCCGTAGCAGGCCGGCACGACATTAGCTGGCGGTTCGAGGAGTACCCGTGGGGCTCGGACTACTACTTCCAACATGGCGCGATGATGCCGACCGACGCGCTGGACACTCTTGCGAATCACGACCAGGTTTTTCTGGGCGCAGTCGGGCATCCCGACCTCCAGGACCACGTGACGCTGAACGGCTTGCTGCTGCCGATTCGCCGCAAATTCGACCAGTACGTGTGCGAGCGTCCCAGCGTGCTCTACCCGGGAGTCGAGTCCCCGCTGCGAGACAAGAAGCCGGGGGACATCGACATCGTGGTGGTACGCGAGAACACGGAGGGCGAATACGCCGAAGTGGGTGGGTTTCAGTACGCGGGGTTCCCCGAGGAGATCGGGCTTCAGACGGCGGTGTTCACGAGGAGGGGCTGCGAACGAGTCATTAGCCACGCCTTCGAGTTGGCGGAGCGAAGGAACGGCAAGCGCCGGGTAACCTCCGTGACCAAGTCCAACGCGCTGGGGTACGGCATGGTCGTCTGGGACCGGGCCTTCGAGGCCGTGACTAGCCGCTACCCGAACGTCGAGACCGAGTCGCTACTGGTCGACGCGGCGTGCATGGACTTCATAAGGCGTCCCGAAGACTTCGACGTGGTCGTGGGCAGCAACCTTTTCGGCGATATCCTGACCGATATCGGCGCGATTATCACCGGAAGCATGGGGCTGGCGTTCAGCGGCAACATCGATCCAGAGCGGCGCTATCCGTCAATGTTCGAGCCGGTCCACGGCACTGCGCCAGACATCGCGGGCAGGGGCGTCGCCAACCCGATGGCGACCATCCTCGCAGGGGCCATGATGCTAGACCACATAGGCGAGGCGGGCGCCGCCCGCCAGGTGCATAACGCGACGCAGAGGGTTCTGGCTGACGGCGCTTCGCTTACGCCCGATTTGGGCGGGACGTCGAGCACGTCAGAGGTTGGAAACGCCGTGGTGGCCGCGCTCGGGTAGGACCTGGGTGATTGCGGAGCGGGCTTGAATGCGCGGTCGTTACTACATGATAGCCGCAGCTACCAGCTCGGGTACCGCACCGAGCTGCTGCATCAGCCCGACCCGGTCCCACTGGACCCATAGCTCCGCGATCTTGCCGCCGGGCCCGTTGGGGTCCATACGGAAGACGTTGATGCCTGTAATCGTGAAACGGCGTCCGGTCGGCGGAACGCCGAAGAGGTCGCCTGTGTGAGTCGCCGTCATCACCCAGCGGACCGCGACCTTGCCGCCCTTCGTAGTCGTATCTTCGCGGTCGAGCACCCTGATATCGGTGCAGCCGGCGCGCAAAGCAGTCGCCGCACGCTTCACGCCTTCCACGCCGTCGAGCCACCCCACCGGCGCACCCGGGGCATGGGCGACGAAGTCGTCGGAGAATGTGTCGTCGGCGACGGTCAGGTCTCCCTGGTCGAACAGCTCCAGGTGGAAGCGGTTCACCAGCGCCCTGTTGTGCTCCGATTTCACATATGACATATGCTGCTCCGTGTCTTGCCGGTTGGATTACACCGAGGGGTCGGGCCTGGCACGCCAAGAGTGCGCTCGTTGGGTCGCCGATCAGCTAGGCGGCAAGGCGTCTAGCTGCTGGAGCAGGCCCCACTGGTCCCAGCTCGTCCACATCTCGGCGATCCTGCCTCCTGGACCTGTAGGCGAGACCAGGAATATGTCTGTGCCGGTGAAGGACACAAATTTGCCTGTCGGGGCCACGCCGAAAATCTCACCTCGATGCGTGCCGGTCATCGTCCACTGTAGGACGACCTTGCCACCTCGCGCGAATATGACGCCGTAGCTGAACCCAACGTCCGGGAACGCGTCGCGCATGGCCGTGGCCATTTGCTTGATACCCTCCGGGCCTTTCAGCCACTCGGCCGGGAAGCCGGGTATATGGGCCGTGAAATCGCGGCTGAGGATTTCGTCGGCCAGGTCGAGGTCGCCCTCATCGAATATGCCCGTGCGGAAGCGGTCAACGAGGACCTCGTTCAGCTCCGAGTTTAGGTAGTCCGAATCGGCGTGGGTGAGGGGTGATGACAGCTCCAGGGTGCTTCTCCTGGTAATGGCCGTGGGCGGTATAGGCGGCCGCCTGACGGGCATTCTACGTGGAAAGAGCCCTCATCTCAATTTTCGC
This sequence comes from Dehalococcoidia bacterium, assembly GCA_963579975.1. Classification (GTDB taxonomy): domain Bacteria; phylum Chloroflexota; class Dehalococcoidia; order Lucifugimonadales; family CAUZJF01; genus CAUZJF01. The sequence goes on along the minus strand of CAUZJF010000147.1, from coordinate 3,654 downwards.
CAAGGGGCGAGAGAAGAGGTGGGACTCTATTCGGCGGCGGTCGGGGCTTGTTCGAGAAGCCTGGCCCATTGGGGACGGAAATTGCCGGCGGTCGTACCAGTTCCCACGCCTTGAGCAGATACCGTATCCGCACATAGGTGCGTGTGGCGTCACGTCCATTCAGGTAATGAATGGGGCAGGCCCCGACCGAAATAGAGCCCGCTGACTAGACGTCCAGGTTCTTGACCTCACGGGCGTGGGCCTGGATGAAGTTACGGCGCGGCTCGACGACGTCACCCATGAGTAAGGAGAAGATGTCGTCGGCCGCGGCAGCGTTGCCGTAGGAAACTTGGAGCAGCGTGCGCACCTCGGGGTCCATGGTGGTCTCCCAGAGCTGGTCCGCGCTCATCTCCCCCAGTCCTTTGTACCGCTGGATGTCAGGCCTCCGGGCGCTGTTCAACCGTGCCTCGATGCGCTCTAATTCGGCGTCGTTATAGGCCCACTGGACCTTCTTGCCGGTGCCTACGCGATAGAGGGGAGGCAGTGCGATGTAGAGGTGGCCTGCCGTGATCAGCTCGGGCATGTTCCGGAAGAAGAATGTCAGCAGAAGGGTCCTGATATGCGACCCGTCCACGTCAGCGTCGGTCATGACTATGATCCGGTGGTAGCGCAGCTTCTCGAGGTTAAAGTCCTCTCCCAGCCCCGCGCCCATAGCGATCGTCAGGTTCCGGATTTCGGTGTTTTCGAGCATCTTGTCCTCACGCGCCTTCTCGACGTTGAGGATCTTGCCTCGAAGGGGTAGTATCGCCTGAATGTTGCGGTCGCGGCCCATTTTGGCCGTGCCGCCGGCGGAATCACCCTCTACGATGTACAGCTCGCAGTTCTCGGGGTTCTTGTCGGAGCAGTCGGCGAGCTTGCCAGGCAGCGACCCGCCATCCATCGCGTTCTTCCGGATGATCAGGTCCCTGGCCTTGCGTGCGGCGTCTCTCGCCCGCTGGGCCGTCAGACATTTCTCGATAATGCGTTTGGAGTCCTGGGGATGGTCCTCGAGGAATATCCCCAGGCCCTCGGCGACGACGCCCTCGACCTGGTTGCGGATCTCGGGATTGCCCAGCTTGCGCTTGGTCTGGCCTTCGAACTGCGGGTCGGTCATTTTCACGCTGATTACCGCGGTGAGCCCGTCCCGCGTGGCCTCGCCCGAGAGATTCGACTCGCTGTCCTTCATGATCTTGCTCTTGCGCCCGTAGTCGTTGAGGACGCGGGTGAGAGCGCTCCTGAAGCCGGTGACGTGGGTGCCGCCGTCGACATTGTTAACGCAGTTGGCGAAGGAGTATACGAACTCGGTGAAGCTGTCGTTGTATTGGAGGGCCACCTCGACAATTGAGCCGTTGACCTGCTTTTCCAGGTAGAGAGGATCACTGTGGAGGACGGTCCGATTCTGGTTCAGGCTTCGGACGAAGCTGGAGATCCCGCCTTCGAAATAGTAGGTAGCCTGGTTGTTTGGCCACAGTTCGACGTGCCAGTCGCTGCGGAAGCTGATTTCCAGACCACGATTGAGGTACGCCATCTCCCGGAACCGCTGCGAGAGCGTGGCGTATTCGAACTCTACGGTCTCGAATATCTCCGGGTCGGGCCTGAAGGAGACGACTGTGCCGTGCTTGTCGACGTCCTCTCCCATGAGGGGCTGAGATTCGAGCTCCGTCTTAGCCTTGCCGGCGGAGAACTCCTGGTGGTACATCTTGCCGTCGCGGTAAACCTCCACTCGAAGCCAGGTAGAGAGGGCGTTCACGACCGAAACGCCGACGCCGTGGAGGCCGCTGGACATGGAGTAGGCCTTGCTGCCGAACTTGCCGCCGGCATGCAGGGTGGTCATTACGGTCTCGACCGTCGAGACGTTGGTGGCCTTGTGGACCTCTACCGGAATGCCGCGTCCGTTATCCTCTACGCGCACCGTCCCGTCGCCCTGGACCTCCACAGCGATCTTGTTGCCATGCCCGGCCATAAACTCGTCGACGCTATTGTCTACGACCTCGTAAATGAGCTGGTGGAGGCCGCGCTGGTCGGTGCTCCCGATGTACATGCCTGGCCGTTTTCGGACAGCCTCCATGCCTTCGAGGACTTGGATGTCACTCGCGGTGTAGAGGTCACCGCTAGCCTGCGCGGACTTTGTTGCCATCTATCTATCTCCTAGTGGATTTCAGCAATTGTGATGTGGCGCTCACGCTATCGGCTGGAAAGCCTTCGAGATGCGGACCGACAATCGAAAAGCACGTACTGTTCCTGAGGAGGTTGTACTCTAAAGGGAAAGCGGAGGCGGACGACAAGGTATGACTTGGTAAATGATTTTAACATTTTGCTAGATAAAATACAAATTTTCGTATCTGGCAAGCCGAATACCCGTGGAGCCCGCAACACCGGCAGGAATACTTTGCCAATTGCTGCCGCAAAAATGCCCGCGCCACGCTAATAATACAACATGTTGTGGCTGCCGGTTCAATAGCCGCAAGGCAGAAGGTTCTTGCGAGTTTCGGTTTGGCTGTTGACAGGATAAGATGGTGGCGACTAGCATGGTCGTGTTCGGTCACGTGACACGGACGTTAACAATTTCATAGAGGCGAGGGTGCCTTGAGAGTGGGTAGAGCGCCTGCTCTGGGCTTAAAAGAGGAAATCCGGTCAAAGTCCGGTACTGTCCCGCAGCGGTAGGTCCCGATCATCCCATTGGGACGAGTCCGATCGACTACCCCCGTCTATTTGTCAATTGGCCTTCGAGGACAAAGGTATAGGCATGCGTGCTGAACTGACGGCCCTGCTTCTGAATCTCGGAGCAGGGCCTCTTTGATTCGCGCTCCAGCTCTGGCCTTGCTTGAAAGGCCACGAAAGCGATAACCCCTTACGGGGAATGGAGGAGCGCGGATGGGCCGATGTAGATGGGTTCCAGCTTTCGCGGTGGCGTTGCTACTTTTGGCAGCGGTCGCTTGCGGTTCGGACGAAGAAGACACGACTTCGACCACGGATCTGACGGTACAGCCTCAAGCTGCTGCCGTTCAGACAACAGAGCCGGTAGGCGAACCTCAGACCGCAGCCACTCAGACGCCAGAACCGGAGACGGCGGCCGCGTTTCCTTACACCGTCACAGGCAGTGACGGTCAGACCATCGTCTTCGAGGAGCCGCCCGAGCGCATCGTAGCGATGGACTCCGCGGTGGTCGAGATATTGTTCGCGATCGGCGAGGGCGACCGCGTGGTCGGGACCCACGATTTCGTGACTTACCCCCCGGAGTCGACAGACATCCCAAGGCTCGGCGGGGCCTTCGATATGAACATCGAGGCAACCGTCTATCTCGAGCCCGACCTAGTGGTCATCTTCTCGGACGGGCTCCTCGAAGCCCTGCGCCGTGTGGGCCTGAAGGTCTTTTATCAGAAGAGCCTCGAAGGCGATGTTTTGACTATCGCCGAGAACGTATCCATGTGGGGAAGGATCACCGGCGCCGTCGAAGCAGCAGAGCAGGTGGCATTGGAGTTCGAGATCCGAGTCGATGCTATCGACGCGAAGATGGCCTTCCAGGACTCCGGCCCGAGGGTGTTCCAGGACGAAGGTGGCCTCTGGACGCCCGGACCGGACACCCTGATCCACGAGGTGTTCGAGACGCTGAAGCTCCAAAACATCGCGCACGAC
>CAUZJF010000146.1:0-6134 GCA_963579975.1 Dehalococcoidia bacterium | reverse complement strand
CGAGCCGAAGAATGGCTCTCCAGCACGCCGCGACATCTGCATCTTTACCAGGCGTTGGGTTGGGAGCCGCCGGTGTTGGCGCATCTGTCGGTCATACTCGCCCCGGACAAGTCCAGACTAAGCAAGCGCCACGGCGCGACCTCCGTGCTCGAATACCGCGAGATGGGCTTTCTTCCCGATGCCTTGGTCAACTTCCTTGCTCTCCTGGGTTGGTCGCTGGACGACAAAACCGAGCTACTGTCCAGGCGACAGCTCATCGAAAATTTCTCGATCGAGAGAGTAAACAAGTCCGGCGCAATCTTCAACATCGAAAAACTGAACTGGATGAACGGCCAGTATTTCAGGGCCATGTCCGCCGAGGAGCTTGCCGATGTGCTGCTCAGCTACTGGAGTCTCTACCCGGCCGAAAGTATCCCCGAGAACCCTCCGAGAGAGCTGGTAGTGCAGATCGTGCCTCTCATTCGTGAACGGCTCAAAACGTTGAAGGATGCCGCGCCTCTGGTCGCTTTCTTTTTTACGGACGGCGTGGAGTATGACACCGGCGAGCTCACGCAGAAAGGGATGGACGAGGACGCCACTACGACAGCATTGCGGGAGTCTTTGGCCGCGTTGCACGTGTTGCCGGTCTTCGACGCCGAGTCCATCGAGGGCGCCCTCAGACCCCTCGCCGACGAGCTAGGCCTCAAGACCGGGCAGTTGCTTGGAACGTTACGGGTTGCGACGACGGGCCTCAAAGTCGCGCCTCCCCTGTTCCAGACCATCGAGATACTGGGCCGCCGGCGCTCTCTGGCCGCCATCGCAGAAGCCTCGGAACGCCTTGAGAACGGGGCAAGAGCATGAGGCGATGCCGCCGCCTTTCGCGAACTATCGTTGGCCTCGGCCTGGGCTCCGTGTTTCTTGTTGTCGCGCTCTCGTGTGGAGGTCCGTCTGGCGGTGGTGGGACCGCTGTCGACACCCAGGGGTTCACCTCGTCGGGCGGCTACGACAGCCCCACGTTCCTGGTCTTCAGTCAGGAATACAACACCGACCCCGAGATCGGCAAGTGGCTGCGAACGAAGGACTTCCGAGTCGCGCTGTCGTTGGCAATCGACCGAAAGGCGATCAACGAGATCGTCTACCGGGGAACGGGAACACCGGGCAATTGGCTTACAAAGCCGAGCTCCGAGTATCATCCCGGCTCCGAGTGGGTGACACTGGACGCCGTCCGGGACGTCGGGCGAGCCAATAGCTTGCTCGACGAACTCGGGCTCGTCGACTCGGATGGCGACGGCCTGAGAGATCGGCCCGATGGTACGGGGCCGCTTGTTCTTTCGTGGGAGGTTGGCGGTGGCTTTGGAGTGGCCAGCCTGCAAGCCGACGTTGTGGGTCGCGCCTACAACACGATCGCAGATCTGATCAAGACTCACTGGCGCGAGATCGGCATCGGTCTCGATTGGACCGAGGGGCGCGACACCTTCCAGAAGATGAAGGAGAACAAGCTGTACATCGGCATCCATTCGACGCCCTACGCGCCCGAGCCATGGAGGACGTCGTGGTTCCGCCTCGTCCCGATCTCGGCATCGACCCATTTCGCACCCGAGATAGGCCGTTTTCTGGAGACCAACGGCCTGGAAGGCATGGCTCCGTCCGGCCCTGATCCGGCGTACCAACCACTGGCACCCGATGATACTTACCCGGCCGACTCGACAGGTGCGCTCAGACGGATGCAGGAGCTGTGGCAGGAAGGTCTGGCGCTGCCTGAAGGCGACGCGGGTCGGGTCGAGATAGCCCAAGAGCTGTTCAAGATTGCGTCGGAAGAGAAGTACACGTTCGGGCTGGTGGCGATCGAGTGAGAAGGCTCGTGGGTTTGGTTGACACCTCCAAAGCCCTGCTCCTATACTCCGTCCTGGCCGGATTGGGCTGGCGACAAGGCTAACGACATGTCAATTCGAGAGAGACTAATCGACGACCTGAAGCAGGCGATGCGCAGCGGCGATGCGCAGTGGCGTGGGGTCATCCGTTTTCTCCGCTCCGACATACACAACCAGGAGATCGCACGCCAGGCTGAGCTAGACGAAGAGGCGATCATCGAGGTGCTGAGCCGCCAGGCACAACAGCGGCGGGACAGCATCGAGGCTTTCGAAAAGGGAGGCCGCCAGGACCTCGTCGATAAGGAGCAAGGGGAGCTTGCCATTATCCTGCAATACCTGCCCAAGCAGATGACAGCCGACGAAATAGAGGCCGTTGTCCGCGAAGCGATCGCCGTCGCCGGCGCGTCTGGTTCCCAGGACATGGGCAAAGTGATGGGCAAGGTCATGCCTCAGGTAAAGGGCAGGGCCCAGGGCAAAGAGGTTAGCGCCGCAGTCACCGGGCTTCTGAAAGAGCTAGACGGTACCTCGGATTGAACACAGCCGCCGCTGTTTGGCTGGCATGAGATTCGGCGTCGTCGTTTTCCCAGGTACATGGAGCGATACCGACTGCTATCATGTCCTGAAAAACGTATTCGAACAGCCCGTCGAGTACGTCTGGCACAAGCAGACTGATCTTTCTGGCTTCGACTGCGTCATCCTTCCCGGCGGATTCTCCTACGGCGACTACCTGAGGGCCGGCGCTATTGCCAGGTTCTCTCCGGTTATGGGGGCCGTGGAAGAGTTCGCCGACCAGGGAAAGCTTGTGCTCGGCATATGTAACGGCTTCCAGGTCCTCTGCGAGGCCGGCCTGCTGCCCGGAGTGCTCAGGCTCAACGATAGCCTTCAGTTTCGGTGCCAGTGGACCGATCTTCGGGTGGAGAGCACATCGTCGCCATTCACCGGACGGACAAGGGTAGGGCAGGTCCTACGCGTACCTATCTCTCACGGCGAAGGCAACTACTTCGCCGATCCGGAGACCTTGGACGAGCTCGAGAGCGCTGGCCGGGTCATCTTCCGCTACTCCAATCCGGAAGGTCGGATAACCGAAACAGCAAATCCGAACGGGTCTCTGCGCAACATCGCAGGGATCTCAAACGCGAAAGGCAACGTGCTCGGAATGATGCCGCACCCTGAGCGATGCTGTGAATCGATCGTGGGCGGCGAGGATGGCCGTTTCATCTTCCAGTCTCTGTTTTCGTAGGCGCCACGTGTTTTGCTGATGCAACGCGCCGGCCAGGGCGCTCATCCGCCGGAGATCAACCGCGCAAAATGACGGTATCGAAAGAGAAGCTAGACGCGCTCGCGATGAGCGATGGTGAGTACGAGGCCATCGTCGAGCGGCTTGGTCGGGAGCCCAACGATCTCGAGCTTGGGATGTTCGGCTCCTTGTGGAGCGAGCACTGCGGCTACAAACATTCCAAGCTGCTGCTGAGGATGCTTCCGGACGAAAGTCCGAGGCTGCTAGTCGGCGTGGGCCAGGAGAACGCGGGCGCCGTCGACATCGGCGATGGGTTGGCGGTCGTGATGAAGGTGGAGTCCCATAACCACCCCTCCGCCGTCGAACCCTACCAGGGCGCGGCCACCGGCGTCGGAGGAATCATACGTGATATATTTGCGATGGGGGCCAGACCTGTAGCGCTCCTCAATTCGCTGCGCTTCGGCCCGCTTTCCGAAAGGCGAAACAGGCAGCTCTTCAACGGTGTCGTTAGTGGCATCTCCGGATACGGCAACTGCCTAGGCATACCCGACGTCGGAGGCGAGATCGCGTTTTCGAGCTCCTACTCGGGCAATCCGCTTGTGAACGCTATGTGCGTGGGCCTCGTCGAGAAGGACCGTATGGTAAGCGCAACTACCGGTGAGCCGGGTAACCTGCTCTTGCTTGTCGGAGCGGACACGGGCCGCGACGGCATCCACGGCGCTTCGGGACTGGCCTCGCGCACGTTCGAGGAAGAGCGGGAGCTGAGACCGACCGTTCAGGTCGGCAACCCGTTTCTTGAAAAGGTCCTGATGGAGGCGTGCCTTGAGGTCGCGGCCAGCGGACAGGTCGTTGGAATCCAGGATCTCGGCGCCGCTGGCCTGACCAGCTCGGCGGTGGAATCGGCCGAGAGAGGCGGAACGGGCATCCGAATCGACGTTGCCGAGGTTTCTAGACGAGACTCCGATATGAGTCCCTATGAGGTGATGCTCTCCGAGTCACAGGAGCGCATGCTTATCATCGTCAAACAGGACCACCTCGATTCCGTCATCGCGATATTCGACAAGTGGGGCCTGCAGTGCAGCACCATAGGCGAGGTGACCGGGGACGGCGCGGCCAGGGTATTCGACGGGGCCAGCCCGCAAGGGGAAGCGCCGGTCCATCTACTGACCGACCCGCCGTTGTACCGGCTGGACGGACAGGAGGCGGACAGCCTCCGCGAACGCCGTAGTTTCGATCTGGGCACCGTCCCGTTGCCTGAAGACTCGCCGGAAACTGTGCTCTTGGGGCTCCTCGCATCGCCGAACATCGCAAGCAAAGAGCTCGTTTACCGACAGTACGACCATCAAGTCCAGACCAACACGGTGGTGGGTCCTGGCGCGGACGCGGCGGTACTGCGGGTCAAGGGCACGAGCAAAGGCATCGCCTTAGCCATCGACGGCAACGGGCGCTACTGCTACCTCGATCCGTACGCTGGCGGCAAGATAGCAGTGGCCGAGGCGTGCCGCAACGTCGTTTGCCACGGGGCCGAGCCCATCGCGCTGACCGACTGTCTTAACTTCGGCAACCCGGAGAGAGCCGACATCTACTATCAGCTCGAGGAGTGCATCAAGGGTATTGCCGAGGGGTCCAGGGCTCTCGGTGCACCGATTGTCAGCGGCAACGTCAGCCTCTACAACGAGACCCACGGCGAGGGCATATACCCCACGCCGGTGATCGGAGCGCTGGGGTTGCTCGAAGATGTCGCGACCCATGTCGGCTCAGCCTTCGAGCGCCCCGGTGACATCGTCGTGCTCCTCGGCGCGGCCGGAGTGAGCGGGGACGCCTCGACGCTGGCGGGCAGCGAGTACCTGGAGCTGCAACACGGACTGGTGGCCGGCCGGCCGGCAATCGACCTCGAACTGGAGAGCGCGGTGCAGCGGTCCTGCAGGCGGGCGATCGGCGAGGGCCTACTGGACTCGGCGCACGACTGCTCCGACGGCGGTCTCGCCGTAGCGCTGGCCGAGTGTTGCATATCCGGCCGCGTGGGGTTCGAGGGCTCGTTCGAAACAACAGGGCGCTGGGACGCTGCTCTGTTCGGTGAAGCCCAGTCTCGCATCGTCGTTTCGCTGGGCGAGGACCATCTGGAGGTCCTCGAAAGCATATGCGCGACAGAGCATGTACCGATGACACGTTTGGGCCATGTCTGCGGAGATGCTCTCATCATTTCTGGCCACCTCAGTGTCAGTGTCGCCGAAATGGCCGACCCCTGGAACGGCGGCCTCTCGCGCGCACTCGGGAGTTAAATCCCGCATCTCGCAAAGGCGCATCGAATGCACGCTCCCGCCCGACGAGGCGATGTTTTTAATCGGTACGCCAGCGTCGATCAAGCGTGTCGTTGTCCAGTCAAGATGTCACCCCTAAGTGTTCAGTGGATTTGTCCTGGCGGGTGATTTGAAGGACCTTCGCCAGAGGTGGTCGGGGGCTGGTTTTCGAGGTAGAGGCGAGGCGCCGATGGGCGCATGCCTCTAGGGGTGTCTTGGTTACCATTACGGGCCGGTTCTGGGCACGGAGAGAAGTGGTACCTGGGGCAACGTCCTGTGAGAGGAGGGCACGTCCTTGGTAGGTGACGATAAGCTCTCCGTCGAGCCGTAGTTGGACTTCGACGCGTGCCCGGGCATAGCTGGCCCGATGGGGGTCGGGCCAGTATCTGCAGCGTGCGACCCTCGAAACCCATGGTGTTGTCAGCCGCCACAGTCCGTTGGTACTTGAAGCAGAGGATGCCAGCGAGGTCCGTTCCCGCAGGGACGCACTGGTAGGCGGCACCCGGCTGGGCGGCGAGAACGCCGAACCGGGCGTTGAACCGTGGCAGGAAGTCCGCCAGTACAGCATTGGCTTCCTCTAGCGTGCTCGCTCCGGCCAGGCGCAGCTCCATCAGCAGCCCGTCTTGTATAGTCGTTCGATGCAGCCCTTGGCCTGGGGCGAATGGGCGAGTACCAACCGGACGCCCAGCTCATTGAGCGCACGGCTCACTTGCGTCTGGGGAGTCTGGCCCGCCAGCTGTTCCTGGA
>CAUZJF010000145.1:0-6183 GCA_963579975.1 Dehalococcoidia bacterium | reverse complement strand
GCCTGGAGGCGCCATCGGCGGGCGGGCCGAAATCATGGAATTGCTGGCCTCGCCGGACTCCTCGAAGCGAATCACCCACCCGGGTACGTTCAACGCCAACCCAACATCGGCTTCGGCAGGCATCGCGGCTCTCCAACTGATCAAGGACGAGCCCATCAACGAGGCCGCCGACGCTGCTGCGGCTCGCCTCAAGCGCGGCCTCAGGGACGCGTTCAGGCGGACAGAGGTCGTGGGCCATGTCCATGGAATCGCCTCGATCGTGCACGTCGTGCTTGGGGCCGAGTGCGACTGTGAGGGCGAAATTTGTACGCTAGCTCATTCCCAGCTTGCCGAGGCCACGTCCGCCCCGAAAAGCTCGCTACTAAAGCTGGCCATGCTCAACGAAGGCGTCGATATGATGGGCGGCATCGGGTTCATGGTCTCGGCGGTGCACGAAGAAGAGCACGTCGACCGCACGGTCCAGGCCTTCGAGCGCTCGCTGTCGGCGCTACGCGATGAGGGTGTAGTGTGACGAGAGTCGAGGGGCGAGTCAGCATTCGGCCAACATCGGGAGGAACAACGAATGGCTAGCATGGAATACGACTTGCTGATACGCGCCGGACGCGTCTTCTGCGTCGAAACGGGACTGGACGGGCCCGGTTCGGTGGCTATAGCCGGAGACCGGATCGTCGCGTCGGGTCCCGACGTTTCCGGCTCGGCGGGCGAGACCCTGGACTTCCCGGACGGCCTGGCTCTCCCGGGGTTGGTCGACATGCACGCACACCCTGCCCCTGGCGACTGGAAGTACGGCATCGACCCCGACGTTCATATCCTGCCCAGAGGCTCGACCACAATACTCTCCCAGGGCGACTCTGGCGCCGCCGAGTGGCCAGAGTATCGTCGTGGCATCATCGATGGCTCGCGGACTCGCGTGAGGTCGGCGATCAGTCCTGCGCTCCACGGGGACTCTACGCAGGCCCCCCCGTATGCGGACCTGTCGGATATGGACGTAGACGCCTGCGTGGCCGCGATCGAAGATGGCGACGATATATGGGGGGTCTCGGTCAACGTTTCGGTTGTCTGTTGCGGCGACACCGATCCGAAGGAGGTTATGCGAAGGACACTCGCCGTGGCAGAAGCCACGGCCAGGCCAATTCTGTTCGGCATCCGAAGGGACCCCTTCGACTGGCCCTTGGCGGACCAGCTTGAATTGCTCAGGCCGGGGGACGTACTCACATACTGCTTCAACGGACAGAAGCCATCGATGGTGGAGGGCGGACGCGTGGTCGAGGCCGCATGGGAGGCGCGAAAGCGGGGCGTGCTATTCGACGTTGGACACGGCATGATGTCGATGGACTTCGGCGTAGCCGAGGCCGCGATAGCCGACGGGTTCCTTCCGGACACGATCTCGACCGACATCTACAAGAGACATGTGGGACTGTCGCCGACGCACGACTTACCGCGCACGATCTCCAAATTCATGGCATCAGGCATGCCGGAGAACGCCGCGTTCGAGCGAGTCACGGCAGCGCCCGCGCGTGTCCTTGGTCTGGAGGGCGAGGTCGGCACTCTGGCGACCGGAGCGTGCGCGGACGTCGCTGTCCTGCGATGGAACGAGGACGCGGCCCCCCTGGTCGACAGCAGCGGCCAAACGCGGCCGGGCGGCTGCTGGGAGCCGGCGCTGACGGTCCGTGGCGGTGAGATCATCGGGGGTTGAAGTTGGTTGGTTTTCGCGTCCGCGAGCAGGAGGTCGACACGCGTCACGTGACACGCTACTCTAATTAGGCCGTGATCAAGACCTTCGCGGACCGGCGAACGGCGCGAGGGCTCCCACCGGATGTGGTCCCCCGAGCGGTCCGCAGGCTCGATTACGAGGACCTCGCTACCCGGCTCGATGACTTGAAGACCCCGCCCGGGAACCGACTCCACGCGCTCCGAGGCGACCGGCAGGGCCAGCATGCCATAGCGATCAACGACCAGTGGAGGATATGTTTTCGCTTCGTCGAAGGCGATGCATACGAAGTCGAAATCTGCGATTATCACTGACGGTCGTGGGCATGGCCGAGGCTGTCGGGGTGTCCCGCCAGTCCATCAATGAACTGCTGCGTGGCCGCCGCGCCGTCAGCCCCGAGATGGCGCTCCGCCTGTCCCGCTTGTTCGGCAATTCACCCGAATTCTGGCTAAACGCCCAGAGCGCCGTCGATCTCTGGGACGCGGCGCAAGCCGTCAAGGATGACGTCGCTCGTATCAAGCCGTTACCGGTCGCATAACAACCGGTTTATTGTTGGCTTGGCGTTCCGGCCGGTCGCGATGTTCCACCTTGATCGTGACCCCCGGTTTGATGCCGGCTACTGCTGGCAGGACGTGGTTGAGTGCCAGCTCGGCCGGTCATCCGGAACGTCCTGCCGCGAGCACTTTCCTCAGCCACCCGGTCCGGTCGCGATAGTAGCGCTCGGTGAAGATCTTGCCGCTGATCAAGATCACGTAGCTGTCGTTGGTCAGGTCCATTCGATGGGTCTTTGAATTCAGCGTGCGGTTTCCAGGGTGGTGAAAAAGGGCTTTCCAGAAAATTTGAAACACTATGCCTTGAGGAGTCCGACGATATCTATGCCCCATGGTAGGATACCTGAACTAATACATATCATTCTGGCATCACAGCGCTGCATGTCGTCGGCTCAAACTTGCCGCCGACCTCGGTCGAGAGGTTTTCAACAGCCTGCTAATGCGGCCACTGCGTAGTACTTCGTGGGATCCAGAAGGAGTTGATCAGTCAGGAAACAGTGGAGCGATTCGAACACGGACAACGCCATTGAGAGTAGAGAGACACAAGTGCCTTGCCCCCCTCGCGTGCTAGCCCGTTCGAGCCCTTTCGTCCGGTCTCAGTCGGTGGTTACGGATTCCCTAATCGCGCTTCTAGAACGGCAAATCTCTACCGGTTGGTTGGATCTCCAAGATCAAAAACGCGGCCGGTTTGACGGAAGAGCGTGCCTCGACAGGACTCAGCACGAACGGGCCTGTGAGGGGACGAAGCAGTACGCCAAGTTGCTGTGGACGGTTGCTGTCGCAGGTGCTCGCCAACCGGGGTGGGGAGGTCTTCCTATACGGCGATCGGCGGCCGGCTCTTATGCCAATCGGTGGCCTGCTCGTAGGTGTGGGCCACGTTGAGCACGGTGGCTTCGTCGAAGGCCCGTCCAGAGATCTGGAGGCCGATGGGCAGGTCTTCCGACGTGAATCCGCAGGGCACCGAGATGGCCGGGACGCCGTTGATGTTGAACGGCCTCGTCTTCTCGGGGAAGAGCAAGAGGGGCGACCAGGCTTTCCCTTCGACTACTACCTCTGTTTCGCCGATCCTTGTGGCCGCGACGGGCGTGGTGGCGGTCAGAAGCACGTCGACGTCCCTGGTTGCCTCCTTCATCTCCTCGACATAGGCCCTGCGGTCGCGCAGCGCCTTGATGTAGTCGACGGCCTTCGCTTCGCCGCCCTCCTCGAACCTCGCCCGCACCTTCGCGTCGAGTTCGCCGGCGTGTTCGCGCAGGTTGTCGAGGTGGACGTCAGCCGACTCGGGGCCCATGATGCTCCTGCCTATGGCGCGGTTTTGCTCGGCCAGCGGGACGGAGACCTCCTGGACCCGCGCTCCAGCCGCCTCCAGGACACCCGCGGCGGCGGTCACAGCGGCGTGCACTTCCGGGACCACGCCGTCGAAGAAGAACTCTTTGGGAATACCGACTCGGATGCCCAATACGTCGCCGGTCAGGCCCGCCGTGAAGTCCTCCGACGGCCTGTCACTGGACATCGGGTCGCCGGGGTCGTGTCCGGCGATAGCGTTCATGACCAGCGCTGCGTCGCGGACCGTCCGCGTCATGGGGCCGACGGTGTCGAGGGTCCAGCTCAGCGGGAAGACGCCCGTCCGGCTGATCCTGCCGAAGGTCGGCTTGAGCCCAACGATGCCGCACAGACTCGCCGGGATGCGTACGGAGCCGCCCGTGTCGCTGCCCAGCGCCGCCATGCACTGTCCGGCGGCCACCGCCGACCCCGAGCCGCCGCTGGAGCCCCCGGTGATCCGGTCGGTGTCCCAGGGGTTGTGTGCGGCCCCGAAGTGAGGGTTCTCGCTGGTCGCTCCGAAGGCGAACTCGTGCATCTGGAGCTTGCCCATGATGATCGCGCCCGCGTCCTTCAGCTTTTCGACCACAACGGCGTTGTAGTCGGGGACGAAGTCGCGCATGATGTTCGACCCGACGGTCGTTCGGACCCCCTTAGTGTAGTAGAGGTCCTTGAGCCCGAATGGGACCCCGTGCATCGGGCCCCGGTATTCGCCTCGCCGTATCTCGGCGTCGGCGGCTCTTGCGGCGGCAAGGGCCTCGGTTTCGAGCAGCGTGATGAACGAGTTCAGGCTGCCGTCGGACTTGGAGATGCGGTTGAGGTGGGCCGTGACCAGCTCCACGGGCGAGAGCTCTCGCGCCGAGATGAGCTTCGAGGCCTCGTCAATGGACAGAAAGCAAAGGTCAGTGGTGTTCAATTGTACTGCTCCGTGGTGCGGACCTTGTGACGGTTTGCGAATGCGTGGGATTGGGGTCTCGCCGGCGAGGCCACAGCCTACAGCATGGTACCTGACCCGGCTTCGCCGTCAAGTCCAGGATTGGCCCGTACCTAGCTTGGAATGACGGACAGGGCAGTCCGGGGGCTGGAAACGATCCGGCCGAGGACGTTGGGGTCGATGTTCCCACCGGGCACGATGAGGAGCACGTTCTTGCCGTGGAGTTCAAGGTCTTGGTTGACCAGCGCAGCCAGCGGGACCGCGCCCGCGACTTCGACGACTATCCTCTGCCTCTCGGAAAGCAACCGGATAGCCTCGGCTATTTCTTCTTCTTCTACCGTCACGATTCGGTCCACGTACTTCGCAGCGATCTCGTAGGTGAGCCGACCGACCTTCTTGACCGCTAATTCCGTCGGCGAGGGTGAGCGGCTGGTAGCTGTACCGGGCCGCCCTGTTCGATAGCTGCCTTCAGCGATGCGATGCTTGCCGCTTCTACGCCGACCACCTCGATAGATGGGTCCGTCTCTTTGATGTAGGTCGCGACGCCCGATATCAAGCCGCTTCCACCTACAGGACAGATCACGGCGTCGATTCCCGAGCAAATCGCCTGGCTGAATATTTCCCGGGCGATGGTCCCCTGACCGGCAATCACCGCGGGATCGTCGAAGGGGTGCACAAAGGTCAAGCCCCGAGTTTCGGCAAGCTGCAGCGCGAGGTCGCAGGCGTCGTCGAAGGCTTCGCCGTGGACGATCACCTCCGCACCGTAGCTTCGGGTCGACAGGACCTTGATCCTCGGCGTCCCTACGGGCATCCCGACCGTTGCCTCGATGCCCAGTCTGCCGGAGTGGCAGGCGACCCCTGGGCATGATTGCCGGCCGACGCCGCAATCACTCCTCGTCGCCGTTCTTCGGGCGAGAGGCAAAGAAGCTTGTACAGCGCTCCCTTCTCCTTGAACGAGCCCGTCATTTGCAGGCTTTCCAGCTTGAGGAGCAGATGGCAATCGCACATATCGCTCAACAGCTGTGAGTGGACGACAGGCGTCTCGACGACACAACCGGAAATCGTATCGTAGGCCCAATCGATGTCCCGTCTAGTTACCACTTCAAAGCCTGGCGAGTCGCAGCAGCCGCATTGTCTTTGGTACGATACCTTGAGATCGAGTTGCCTGACGTGGAGTTCTCGAAAACTGGGCAATAAACAAGCCCCTCGGGCTTGTTTCAGCTCGAGGGGCCAGAGTCGAGAATTTGGGCGGCGGGTCAGACGTGCCCGCGCCGGCGCGCAGACGGTCCAAGCGCCGCCCCGGTCCCTCGGGGCGGCGTAATAATCCGCATGATGCCGATCGAGTCCATCAGACCTATTGGATGCATGTCTCTCACATCGCAGCTATCGCGCGTTCGATAGTCAAGCGGACTGCGGCGGCGAATCAAAGCTTGTGGAAATGACTCACGGTATACTGGTCGATTTCGTCGTCCTCGGTGTTCAGGCAGTTCGCCTTTACGACGGTCTTGGTGCGAGCGACGGTGGCTTCGTAGGCGCCCGATGTCCCTTTTTCGGGGTCCGAGAAGTCGAGGCGCACACGAGTAGAGCCGTTGTCCGACGAGACGATTTGGCTCGATTTCAAGAGTCGGGACCAGTCCCAACCTTGCTGCATGAAGGCCACTTGCTCGACT
>CAUZJF010000144.1:0-6189 GCA_963579975.1 Dehalococcoidia bacterium | reverse complement strand
ATTATGAAACGCACTAGGTTGACACCGCGTGCTAACGCTAAAGTGTCTGCCGTTTCGTCTAGATACGATCCATCCAATTTGCTCGGCAGGAATGCTACCCAACATCGAGGGTAGATGAAGGCTGGAATAGCACCCGACAGGGCGAGGATGACCATGACAGAAAAGAAGGCTGGTGTAGGTTCTGTCCAACCGCCGGGTTCGATGAGAGTCTGCAATCCCCATGTACCGACTATTGAGAGCACTGCGAAGTTAAGGTAAATGGTGCCTTCCTTACCGTGGAAACGCCGCCAGAACCTGCCATGGCCCCTTGATGAAGCTACCACTCTGCGAGTGAATGCGGGCCAGATGATTATCATGAAGGCTGCATTCATGAGTGCGCCAACTAGTATGCCCACGAGGGACCCCCAAGCCCGCGTCCGCTGCGCCGGCGCGATCCCAGCACATAGGGCCAAACGGTATCCGGTCGTAAGACGCTTCCGTTGCCAGGCTGCCGTCGATTCACACTATCACAGCTCCCGAACCCGGCCCTCCACCGCCGCGTCGATGCGGCCGGTGCGGAGGGCGTGGGCGTAGAGGGCGCCGCGGTTCGGGACGTCGGTGACCTCGTGCTCCATGGGGTACTTGTCGGCGATGCGAAGAGTGGCGCGGCGCCACACCTGGGCCAGCCTGGGGACCTGGCCTTCCAGGGCGACCCTGTAGGTGCGTCTCTCGTCGAGGTCGTGTTCGACGACGCGCTGTCCGTCGGGGCGGCCCCTCTCGAAAGCGTAGCTGAACCCCGACGGCTGCACCAGGAACTCGTTCTCGCCCAGCTCGACGGTCATCGGGTAGGAGTGGCCGACGTGGTACGGCACCTCGATGTTGTCCTCCACGATGTCGAGGACGTCCCGACCCGTGAGCTCGGCGATCGCCAGGTAATGCGCCCCAGGGCTAAAGCACTGCAGCAGGTCGACCTCGTCGACGGTACCCTTGCGAATGGGCAGGCCCCGGTGGTACCGGCGGTTGTACATCGCAAGGTCGGCGCCGGTGGCGGCCCTCATGGCGTCGGCGACCCAGTTGGCGAGGGGCGACTCGATGCCGGCCATCGTCAACTCCTCGGGCGCCTCGGCCACCGGGTTGACGCGCCAGTCCGTCAGCGACGTCTGGCGGCGGGGCTCGACGGACGCCGTCCACGAGCCGTCCTCTAGGGTAAACCTCAATTCCTGGTTGGGAGCTACCAGCCCGCTGAAGGCTGCTGCGCCGTCCACCTCTACCTCGATCGGGCCTTCCAGATCGAACAGCTCGAGGGCGGGCAAGACCGCTATGGCGGACGCGTTCTCCGTCGTCAGGCTGACCCGCGACGGGCTGACCAACCGGGCGTGGATGGTGGCGATCGGGCCCGGCCGGGTCATGCCGTCGATTGCCGTCCAGTAGGCCTGGCCGTACATCGGCAGATCAGCGCTGAACGAGTACTCCTTCGGCTGTCGCACCACCTTGTGCTGCAACAGCCACTCGACGACTTCGTCGAACATCTCAGGCTCGAAGTCCGAGTGCTCGCGGGTCTTCATCACCGAAAGATGGGTGGGGTGGCCCAGCTCGATCATTTTCTCGGCGCAGACTAGGCCGCCATTGTGGACAAAATCCCTGTCGAACTCGCCGCCTATGCACCAGAAGGGGACGTGCTGGCCGTTGGCGGCGAGCCACGGGAAGCTGTTAGCCGACGCCATGGGCGCGACCGCTGAGAAGAGGCCCGGATGGTGAAGTCCAATCTCGCAGGAGCCGGTGCCGCCCATCGACAGGCCGGTTAGCGAGATGCGGTCTTCGTCGACGTTGTAGCGCTGCTTGACCTCTTCGAGCACGCTGAGCACGTCGTGTTCGCCCGTTCCTCGGAACTCAGTGATCCCTCGGCCGTGAGGCGTGGCCATGATCGCGCCATGGTTCTCGGCCGCCCACAGATACAGGGCGTTGCGGTCGGGGCCGTAGCCCACGGAGGTCTCACCAACGTGCTCCTCACCGAAGCCCGACGACGTTCCGTGCAGGTTGATGATCAGCGGCCAGGCGATGCTCCCGTCGTAGCTCTTCGGAACATAGACGGCGTAGGGCTGCCTGGCACCGTCGATCTTCGACCTGTACGAGAAGCGCAGGTCCTGCCCCGGCGGTGGGTTCTTCGCAAGCCGGGTGTCATTTTTCGCGAATTCCCCCGTTACCGCGGCGCCGCCTGTGCTTACCACTGGAATCTCCTTGCTCGTTCTTCTACGAAAGCTTCACAATTGAATAGACGTCGACCTCAGAAAGCGAGAAGGACACGCCGTCCGTGAGCTCGATATCCTGTTGCTCCGCATCCGGGTCGGGCGAGAAAAGCGTCGCTTGTTCAAATGTCCGATCGGGTACGTTGACACGCACGGTCACCGGACCGGCCGGCGCGGCGGCGTAGTTGATCACGTGCACCAGGTGCGTCGAGCCGTCGCTCTTGCCTACCAGGTTCGCGATCACCCACCTCGGCCCTTCGACCTCGATGGGCTGGGGATCGGTGGCCCGTCGCAGGCGTTGAACGGCCTCGTCGCCCAGCCGGGATTCGGGTGTTACGTCGGTCTCGATCCGGTCAAGCGGACGCTCGCGCGGACGGGCAAAGCCGTCGTATAGCGTGCTCGTGCCGGTCGCGATCACGTCGCCTCCGTTTGCCGCGAACTCCTTCAAAGCGGCGACCAACTCGTCGCTAACGGCTTCCAGGTCGGGCAGGAGAATCGCGGAGTACTTCGATAGCTGCTCCTTTGTCCACTTCTGCAACACGATTGCCTCGTACATCAAGTTGCCGTATGCCAGCGGATCGAGGTAATTCGGACGGCGGCGCGGCCACTCCATGACGACACCGAGTTTGGCCACCGGCTCGACATCCGTAAACAGCTCCGGATGGTCGCGATAGAAGAGGTTGTACGGCATGTGCGTGATCCCGTACGGGTAGCTTTGGAACGCCATCGCCTCGGCCATCGAGAACCGCGGGTCGGCATCGTCGACAGGGTGGTTTGTCACCACCGTCTTCCAACCGTCCGAGTCGGCGGCCAGGTATCGAAGGAGGTCGACGTTGTTCCAATCGGGACCGGGCAGCCTCGTGTCCTGGGAATACAGCACGTTGCAGATGTCGTTGATGAAAGGGTAGAGATGGTTGTTGGCCGAGAACGGCAGCGGCGACTTAAGTGTAAAGGCGTAGTCGCGGATATCCTTCAGCGCCTCGGTGAGTCTGTGCGCCATGTACTGCTTGTGCAGGTATTCTCGGCTGTACGCTTCCGCTTCGCTGATCGCGCGCTCGGCCTCGTCGTCGGGTTCGCTGTAGATGCCCCGGGTCTCTCTCGGAGCGATGACCGGAAGGTCGTGACGTGTGCCGACAAGCCCATCCGTGAAGTCGGCGAACCCCTCGTGGCATAGAGAGCAGGCGCAGTCGGCGAAGACGTTGTCGAAGTAGATGTGGTCGAGCCCGCCCTCAATCGCCATGCGGACCTTTGCCTTGAGGTAGTTGATCCACTCCTGGCGGTTCACGCATGCGAGGTAGCGCCCCTTGCTGTTGCCGTACAGGTGGGGACTCCCGTCGCTGTAGACCGCCAGCCATTCCTTGAGGAAGGGCTCTTTTTCGAAGGCTTCTTTCCAGAAGATGTTCGTGATCGACAGGTAGGCGCAAATACGCATGTCGCGATCGTGGGCCTTGCGCGCGAATTCGGTGAGAATATCGCGCTGGACTTCTTCTGCGTCGACCGAGAAACCGCAGCTCCAGTTCACCTGGATCAGTGTCTTGCCGTGGGCTTTCATCTCGTCGAGGAACTCGTCTGAGTACTTGTTCGTCCTGTCCCATACGGTGCTCGGGGTGATGTCTCCGGCGAACGCGCCGCCCGTCGAGAGGAGGTCCTCAATGGTGTGGCCGACCAGCGAAAACTGGGTCAGCACGAGCTTGGCTACCTCGGACGGTCCGGCGTGGTAGTTCTGGTACTGCGTGTGGCCTTTCCGGACCCAGGCGGGCAGATCGGGGCTGACGGTGTAGGTAGGGTATTGCTGGCTCATTGGGTATCCTAGTTTGAACGACTCAGAATGGAGGATCTGTCGTCGGAGCGTCGGGCCGAGACGTGCGGTATTGTGCCACAGACGCGGCCCCGATGCACCGCCCACTCCGATTGTCCCGGTGAGACGTGTGGAGTGCGGCAATATACGGTCCGCCGGTTGGACCTACGCGGAATAGTCCATTTGTACCATGGACAGACGCCGGTTTCATGATATTCTTGACAAGAGTTTTAGTATGAGGGTAGGCCACAGAATCGTTGGGGCCTTGCGATGCATCCAATGGGTGAGATGACACGTAGAACAGGCAGACAGAGCGTGTGCTACAGGAGCGCCACCTTGTGTTCTCAGGTGATCTTCACAAAGGTTAACCGCCAGTTTACGTCGAGACCGCTATGTCCGTGGTGCAATCGATCTAGGTATGAGTCCACGTAGACTACCCGAATCGCGCCCATAGCGTTTTAAGAAGCAAGCGACGATAGCGGACTCCCTCGGGCAACCGGATGGGAGTCCGCTATCGTCACGTAGCGAGCCGTCGCTGGCTCGGAAGAGACCAAAAATGAACGTACAACGACACATATTCGAAGACCTACAGGACACAACCGACGTAGTAGTTCGTGTCGCCGACTCCTGGGACCTGGCTGAGAGCACCGCTGCGGAGCCGACGGACGACGGTTCTGACGCGGTGAGGGACTATCTGCGCAGCGCCGCCAAGCGGAAGCTATTGACGCGCGCGGAGGAGGTCCAGCTCGCCCTGGCCGTCGAGGGCTGGGTGAAGCTCAAGGCCGTGCGCGACGAGCTTCAGGAGTCGCGGGGCCGTTGGCCCACGGCTGCCGAGGTGAGCGTCGAGCTATTCAAGAAGCTGTCTGAGCATCGGCCATACTTGAACGCCATCGCGGACGTCGTTGACGTGCCGACCGAAGGGAGCACGCTCGAAGGGCTGCTCTCCTCACCCGAGGTGCGTGAGGTCTTAGACGGACCGCTGCCGCCCGAAGTTAAGGACGACGTTGCCGAGAAATTGGGCGAGCCGCCCGAGAAGTCGCTGGCCGCAGTGGCCGAACTTTCGCGATTGTCCCGCGTCCTGCCGTCATCCGTCATCAATCTGCTGGACGGCGAGATTGGCACGGCCGGCGAGTCTGGCTCCGAAGGGACGGCGATCGAGCTGCTGAGGGAGCATGAGGTCGCCATCAACGCTTTCTGGCGGGGTCTCGAGCGCGAGGGGCAGCTGGCCGCCGACGAGTTCACCAAGGCAAACCTGAGACTGGTCGTCAGCGTGGCCAAGAAGTACACGGGCAGGGGGCTGCCATTGCTGGACCTTATCCAGGAAGGCAACCTGGGCCTGATGCGGGCGGCAGAGAAGTTCGACATTCACAAAGGCTACAAGTTCAGTACGTATGCCACCTGGTGGATCCGCCAGGGGGTCACGAGGGCGCTGGCTGACCAGAGTCGCGCCATCCGGCTCCCCGTGCACGTCGTCGAGCGGCTCCAGCGCCTCAACAGCGCTGAGCGAGACCTGGTCAAGCGGTTCGGCCGCGAGGCCACCACGGCGGAGCTGGCTGACGCGCTGGAGATGACCGTGGAGAACGTGGACGACCTCAAGCGACGCAGACAGCACACGATCTCCCTTGATTTGCCCGTCGGGGAGGAAGGGAGTTCGGTGCTAGAGGATTTCATTGAGGACAAGAGCGGCTGGGGGCCCGAGGAACTCGCGATACGACAGCTTACCCGGGAAGGCGTGCTCAAAGCCGTCAGGGAGCTGCCACCCCGGTTGGCGCTGCTATTGGAGCTGCGCTTCGGGCTGCACGACCAGCGCGCCAGGACCCTGGAAGAGGTTGGTCGGGAGCTCGGTGTCACCCGGGAGCGGACCCGTCAGCTCGAGCGGCAGGCCCTTGACAAGCTACGTGCCTCGCGGCGGCTCCCCGAGCTGGCCGACGAGATGGAGATCGAAGTCGAAAAGGCGGGGACGGCGGCGTAACCATTCATACGCCGCCGTCTGCGAACGTATCGCAGGCTCAGGGTGGGTTGGGAGCAGATGACAATCAATCTGTTTCTGCGTCAATATCCGGCGCTCCTAGTTGTGGCCCTCGCCTGCTCAACGACACAGCCGGCCGACACAGCGGCGTCCTTGTCTACCCCCCCCCCCCCACCACCACTCCTGAACCAGCCCGC
>CAUZJF010000143.1:0-6190 GCA_963579975.1 Dehalococcoidia bacterium | reverse complement strand
AGGGACGAGATCGTAGTCGACGTCAACCCGACCGAGGCGTCGAAACTCGGCTTGAGCACACTCACCGTGGCGTTTCAGGTGAACCAATTCCTGGTCGGCCGGCCAATCACCGAAGTCGATCTCGACGGCTCGGCAACGACCGTGGTACTGAAGGGCAGCTCCGAGGACGTCGACAACATCGAGAAGGTCAAAGCAATCGCCGTCTCGGGACCCCTCGGGACCGCTCGCCTGGACGAGATCGCCGATATCGTGGTCCGGGAAGGTCCGCTTACGATCAGTCGTATAGATGGACGGCGGTCCGCCAGCGTAACCGGGGTAATTACGGGCGACGACGCGCAAGCGATAGGCCTGGAGGTCCAAGAGAAGATCGACGCGTTGTCTCTTCCGCGTGGTGTGGAGGTCACTGTAGGCGGCATATTCCAACAGATAGCCGAAGGGTTCGAGGACATCTTCCTCGCCATGGGGATCGGCATCATACTGGTATACCTGGTGATGACGGCGAGCCTGGGTACCCTGCGCAATCCGTTCGTCATCATCATGAGCCTTCCGCTGGCGGTAATTGGGGCGCTGACGGCCCTCGCCATCACGGGGCGGGCACTGGGCCTGCCGGCCATGATGGGGATGCTCTTGCTCGTTGGCATCGTCGTAACCAACGCAATAGTGCTCATCGCATTCGTGGAGCAGCTACGGGAAAGGGGCCTGGGCATCCAGGATGCGCTCATCCAGGGCGCCAAGGTCCGCCTGCGGCCCATCCTGATGACGGCGTTTACGACGAGCTTCGCCCTGTTACCACTCGCTGCCTTCGTCGAGTCCGAAGGTGGAATCATCGGCGCGGAGCTCGCCACGGTTGTCATTGGTGGGCTAATGAGCTCGACGTTCCTGACCCTGGTTGTCGTACCGGTCGTCTACACCGTCATGCACGTCAGCATACCGTCCCTGTTCGCGCGGCTGGGATCCCGACTGGGCCGGTCGTCGAGTCCGGTCGCCGAGACCGCCTGACCGCGCCCGGACCTATAAGGCAAGCTTCGTCTTGCACGGCTTGGTGACCGGCGCCAATGCGCGTTGACACCCGTCAAACGGCGGTGTAGTCTCGCGAACGCGAAGCTGGCCGAGAAACACGACACTTGAGTCGAGTGTCAAGGCACCCGAAACAGGGAGACGCCATGGCTAACAACAAATACGTGATGTCAGACGAAGAGAAGTATTTCTTCGACCTGACGGGCTATCTCATAGTTCGCGGCGCGCTATCGACGGACGAGGTAGCTGAGTGTAACCGGGGCATAGACCATTTCGCCAACGAGATCTCACCTCAGGACCGGCCGGATTTGTCCCGAGGCTCGGAGAGGCTAAAAGGGACCGGTCGCCCCGAGCTATACGGAATGTTGGGCTGGCCGGCCCCACATCGTGAGCCGTTCAGGAAGCTGCTGGTCCATCCGATTGTCGTGTCCCGTCTCAACGAGATCAGCGGCATGGGGTTCCGGCTCGACCACGGGCCGTTGCTAATCTCCGGCGAAATCGGCACCGAGGGACACCGGCTACACGGTTCCGGCGAGCCCTTCGCGCCTCACATCTGGTACCACCAGCAGAACGGCAGGATCTACTGCAGCGGCGTGACGGTCGCGTGGCAGCTGACCGACGTCAACGAAGGTGACGGCGGGTTCGCCATAGTCCCCGGGAGCCACAAGACCAGCGAGCCGACGCCCGAGGGCGTGAACACCGTCGACGACGACAACGGAGTCGTCCAGCAACCGGTCATGAAAGCAGGCGACGTGCTGTTCTTTGCCGAGACGGCGACCCACGGCACCCTTCCCTGGAAGGCGGAGCACCAACGCCGTTCTGTCCTGTACAAGTACGCGGCGCGGGCCGCAGTTCGGGACCTTGGCCGGCATTTCCTTCCAGAAGACCGGTGGGGCCAGTGGACAGCGGAGCTAACGCCGGAGCAGCAGGCGGTCCTCTATGGGCCCGGCGTCCTCACACGCAACATGGTCCCATATCTCCAGTCGGACGGCGCCGAGGTGCGGATCACGGACGCGACTCCGGTCGGCGCAGCCTGAGTGAAGACCGCGTTCACACTTCAGCCAGCAGAGCGGGGGTTAGCTGATGGATAGCAACGAACTGTATTTCTGGGACCTCAACGGATACCTGGTGGTCGAAGGGGTCCTCACCTCGGATGAGGTCGCAGCTGCGAATGAAGCCATCGACCACTACTCGGAGCAGATAGAGACCGCCGGGGCAGGCGATGGCGCCAAGGGCTCCCAGAGGCTCGCCGGTTCTGGCAGGCCAACGCTGGAGAGCCTTCTTCAACTCGAGAAGCCCCACTGCGACCCCTTCCGAAACATGCTGGCGCACCCGGCCATAGTGATGAGAATAAACGAAATGAGCGGGCCGGGGTTCAGGCTCGATCACGGGCCGCTGCTCATCGCCAGCACCAAGGGGACCGAGGGGCTCACGATGCACGGGTCCGGGGACCCCTTCAAGTCCTACGTGGCCTACCACCACCAGAACGGCAAGACATATTGCGGCGGTGTCACCGTGACGTGGCAGCTCGCCGACGTCTACGCGAGGGATGGGGGATTCGCCTGCGTGCCGGGTAGCCACAAGTCGAAGTTCCCGATGCCCGAGGGCGTGCGCATGGCCGACGACGACATGGGGTTGATCGTGCAGCCGGAGATGAAGGCCGGCGATGTGCTCTTTTTCATGGACGGCGCCCTGACCCATGGCACCCTGCCCTGGCGCAGCGATCGCCAGCGAAGGTCAGTGCTGTTCAAGTACGCGTCCCGCTCGGCGGTACGGGGCGGACCGGCGGCGGAGATAGCCCCACCCGAGACCTACTGGGGCGAGGAAGTCGTGGGAGGCATGACCGAAGAGCAGCTAGCCGTGATGTACGGCCCCTACTCCGGACACCGGGGCGCCGTGCCGTTCCTCACGGTCGACGAGGACGGCACGGTCACCGCGAAAAAGGGCGACCTGCCCTACTGGTACGGCTAGGCCGCATCACGGCCTTGGCGGCAGGTCCTCGATCTTCTTGATCACGAAGCTCTCCGCCGCCGGGTCGCGGCCTCCGTAGAACCACGAGATAGGCAGCACCTTTAGCCTGCCGCCTGACAGACCCTCGCCGGTGACGGGGTCTTGCGGGGAGTACGAGTGGGCGACCAGTACTCGGTCGTCCGCGACGTAAACCGATGGATAGGCCCAACGGCCGTAATTCTCCAGCTCGACCGAGTATTCAGCGTCGACCTCATAGGCGCCTCCCGGATGGATCGACAAGCGGCCCTGAGGCCGTACTCGCTGAATCGGACCTGCCTCGACGCGGGTCTCCTCGTGGATGGATTCGACGTTTTGGAAGTACTCCCAAACACCTCCGCCGTTCCTGCTGATAGCCGACGACAATCGCGTCCGGATGAACCCCTGCCTGATCTCCCGTTCGCTTTGCTGAGTCCAGACTACGAGAAGATGGCCGGTGTGAGGTAGAGTTCGGACCTGGCCGGGAGCGTTCGTTCCCGCCAGTTGGGTCGGCTCCGGGCGCGACCAACTCGTGCCGTCGTCCTCCGACCATGCCTGGTACAACCGGCCCAGCCCCGTGCGCATGATCATCAGCAGCCTGCCCGGCGAGACCTCGGTCACCGACGGCTCGTTCGTGTATTCGGGATTCGTTCCATACTCCGTGTGGATAATGAGCTCACCGTCCCGGTTCGTGTTCCAGGTCTCACCCCCATCATCGCTGTACACGATGTAGCTCGCGCTGAAGTGAGGGTCGTAGAAATGGGCGTCAGTCGAGATGTAGTTGCCGTTCCAGTAGCCCCCGACGAACGGCGCACCTTCGTGGTGCCAGGTACCTTGTCCCATACTGCTATAGAGCGGCAAGATAATGCGCCCGGACGATGTTCTTAGCAGGACATCTTGATAGGCGTGCATGACCACGCCGCGAGGGTGGATATGGACCGGAGGCGCCCAGGTCTCGCCGCCGTCTTCCGAGCGCCAGAAGAGCATGTGGGCGTTCCTTTTCGACTCCCAGGAGAAGCGTGCACCCGTAGGGTCGCTCCACGTTCCGACCGCGCCGACAGCGTTTCCGCCGAGACTGATCATCGACGAACCGGCAACCAGAGTCCCTTCCAAGTCTTGGCGCTCGGTCCCATCGGACCAGGTGATACCTCCGTCGTCCGAGACGTAGAACTTCCGTCCGTCGGTCATCAAGATGCGGCCGCCCTCGAGGCCGGCGAAGGTCGGTCCCCTGAACCTGGCATCTTTGTGTATCGCCAACGCATCCTCAGGTCGAGTCATCGGGACATTGCTCACGGAATTGTTCCTTAGTTGATTTCCCCTCACTGCACCAGGACGACATGCGTGAAGAGTAAACGGACAGGCTTGTTCGGCGTTAGCCCTCGGCCATCGGGCTGAGGTACTTGAGATCGACAGGTGCGGTCTCCAGGACCACCTCGCCATCCACTTGTCTGCAGATAGTGTTCCGCAACCAGTGGACGTTGTCGGTCGCCGGGTAATCGTCTCGGAAGAACGCGCCCCTGCTCTCCTTCCTCTCGATACTGCACGTGAACATCAGCTCGCTCGACACCAACATGTTTCGGGCTTCCAGCGCGTTCAGCAACGCCGGGCCGTCTCGCGTCTCCGGCATCGAGGCGGACTCGATGAGGCGTCGCACTTCGCTCAAGGCCCGTCCGAGACCCTCTTCGTTCTTCATGACCCAGCCATACTTGCGCGTCGTCTCGCGAACCGCGCCTTTGACCTCATTCGGACCGATCTTCGAATCAGTGTTGCTCAACCAAGAGAGCTCGATATTCGCGGCCTGCCTGGGGAACCGCGGTTCCCCAGCGCTTGCAGCGGCGCTAGCCGCGAAGAGCCCGGCGCGCCGCCCGAATACCAACGTGATCATCGACGTGTACCCCTCGGGCCGCGCGAGCCCGTAGACCCCGCCGGCGACGGCGCCGCAGGCAAACAACCCGGGGACGGTGGTCGCGCAATCGGCATCGATCCTAATCCCGCCGATGGTAGTGTGGGCCCGTGGAGCCGAGTGGATCGGTGTCTTGCGGGGGTCGAGCTCGGCCAGCTCGGATTCGTCGTATGGACTGCCGGCCTGCCTGAGATTCTCGTCGAGTAGCAGCGATAGCGAGTCGGACAGTGACTTGTCGCGGAGGACGCCGGTCAGGTCAAGGAGTATGGTCTCCCGATCGGTGCCTCGGCCCGCCCTGATCTCGGACCAGACAGCGAAGCAAAGCTCCTCTTTGGTCACCTCTCGCGCCTCGGCGATGCCGTAGCGGGCCAGGAACTCTTCACCGAGGGCGTTACGGAACACCGAGCCGGGAGGATACGGAGCGGAGGTCGCCACGAACTGGGTACTCTCCATGTCGATCAAGTCGGCGCCGGCTCGGAAGGCGGCAACGTGCCCGTCGCCCGTCTCGTGGAGGGACACAGTCGTAGGCGAGAAGACCTGACTGTATGTGCCCGTTGCCAGCACCGTCGCTCTGGCCTTGATTGTGATCAGGCTTCCCCGCCGACAGTCGAGACCGGTAGCTCCAACGACAACGCCATCGCTAGTCAGCAGGTCGACGAGGGCGGTTTCGTCCAGGATGCGAATACCCCTGTCCCTCATCTGGTAGATCAGAGCGTCCATGATCGCTATGCCCGGCTCGAGGCCGTAGTCGTGCCTGCTTATTTGTGACGACGTGAACCTGAAGTTTCTGGTCATGGAATGGGCGGCGGCGTGGTGGAGGACCACGCTGCCGTCCTCGTTCCGATCGAGATCGACCCCCCAACCCTGCATCTCGATCACTCGATCGCCAGACTCGTCGACGAGGACCCTCGCCAGGTCCTGGTTGCCCACGAACCCGCCATGAGCGAGAAGATCGCGCATCGCGGAATCGGTCGTGTCGCCGTCCAAACTCCACGGGCCGATCGCCGTGCTAGTGCCCACGTTTAGCGTGCACCCGCTGTTCCCGAACGGTCCCTTGACGATCATCAATACCTGAGCGCCCTGGTCGTGGGCCTCGATGGCAGCCCGGCATCCGCCGCCGCCACCGCCCGCGACGAGCACGTCGGTTTCGAGTATTTCCTGCATCTAGTCTCCTCTTGGCCTGTCCTTTGGCCTCCGACACGTTAGTCCCAGCCCGCGAGCGGTGTCAACAGTCGATAGACAACCATCGGACGGTTGTCTATCGGCGCAGCGCTGGCACTTCGG
>CAUZJF010000142.1:0-6212 GCA_963579975.1 Dehalococcoidia bacterium | reverse complement strand
TTGTTCTCAGGAGCGCCGACCAGAATGCTGTCGCCGCTTATCGCGACGTACGCCCCGAACTGGTCGCCTGAGGCGGCATCCGCTGACTCGAACATGACGTGTTCGACAGGTCTCTCAGGACCGAGCACCAGGATGCCACCCGAAACCCCCGTGCCGACCAGGAGTCCGGCTCCCCCGGCGGCCAGAATGCCCTGTCCCACTCGCCTGATCGTGGGGAGGAATCTCCAGAGGGCCGCGCCAGCAATTGCGGCAAAGACCGCCGTGCCAACAATAGCCACCGCGAATAGCGCCGCTCTCGAGTCGTAGGCCGAAGGGGTGTCGATGTTGGCCCGGCCCAGGAAGACCGGTTCGACGACGAACGGCACGAGCACCACTGCGAACGCCGTCCAGAAGAGGGGCCCCAGGGCGCGGGCGCTGGCCTGTTCCTTGCGGGCGCGAAGGAACTCGTTGGCTTTTTGGAGGTCGGCCTGTCCCTGTTGTGCGCGCCCGAGCCGGTTGAGGCTGGCGCCCCGTAGACGATAGGTGTCCTCCATCGGTGCCAGTTTTATGGACTCGGTGAAGGCCGAAACGGCGCTTTCCAGGCTCCCGGCTTCGAGCGCCCTTCTGCCGCGTTGCTGTTTATCCAGCGCTTCAGCTAGGGAGTCGCCAGGAGATTCGTCGATGTTGCTCATTTAGGTCGTTCCTTGGCCGTTTCGGTTGCGAGCATATAGTACTCATATAAGTGCGCGTCGCTCAACACGGCCCCGCTCCGATTTTCGCCTGTATTGTGCGCCAGCCCGATTCATTGGTTCCAGACCAGGTCCGGAAACTGTTCCGATACGATACGCCGGAACTGCTCGATTCGGTCCTGCGATACGGGAAGGTACGGCCGCCGGGTGTTGGCGCTGCCCTCCAGGAACGGCGAGACAGAGGCCATTGCTTTCCTAACGATGCCGTGCAGGTTTCCCTCGCCTCGCAATGGATGCATGGCTTGTATGAACCCGTTCATTCGTTCTTGGCGAAGCCTGGCTTCCTCCCAACGACCGGCTGGGATGTCCTCGTACCAGTCGAGCATATACTTCGGATTGAAGTTCACGAACCATGAATAGGCTCCCTTCGCGCCGAACATCATGAAGGGCGTCATGGAGTGCTCGCCCGTGAAATGGCTCAGCTCGGGCGCCAGGGCTATCATACCGCGCCTTCTGGGAAGCTCGAGCCAACGTGCTTGGTTCCGACCAGTTCCGGCACTTTGCGTTGAAGGGCGGCGTAGTCTTGCCCCTTCTGTGTATTGTGTACGCGGGGAGTGTTGTAGTGGATTAGCGCAAACCCTTCAGGTACGGCCCGGCTCACTTCTTCCCAGAAGGCGCGGTATGACTCGGGAGTCATAGGCATGAAGAACGGGTGGCCTACGTGCGCGCCGAGAATTCCGCGGTCGGCGGCGAACCGGAGTCGGTCGATCATGCCCCGGGTGTTCGACCAGGTGACGCCGACTTGTGTCGCAGCGCCGAGCTTCTGTGTTTCGTCGGCGAATGCCGCGATGATTGCTTTGAACTCGTCGATCTCGATAGCGTAGAACTCGCCGTTGCTGTCGGTGGTGTAGATTCCGCGCACGCCGGCGGAATGGAGCCGCTTCACGTTCTCCCGAAACACGCCTTCGTCGAAGCGGTAGTTGCCGTCGAAGGGCGTGGCGATGGCCGCCCATACGCCATGCAGGTTCTCCCGCGTTATCCGCTCTGTCATCAATGGGCTGGTCGCCATCGGCGTTCTCTCCCGTCTGACGGGCAATTATATCCTGGGTGAGTCATGAGAGGGCGCAGCGCCCGAGGCCTTTGCGACAGGTTTGGCCGTTGGAGGATAATGATATATACGTAACAGACCGGAGAGTGGTAAGGCATGTCAACAGGCGGTAGTATCCCTGGATTTCCGTTCGAGTCGCATTACGCCACGATTGACGGTGTCAAGTTGCACTATGTTGATGAGGGCGAAGGGCCTCCCATTCTTATGTTTCACGGGCAGCCGACGTGGAGTTACCTTTACAGGAAGATGATTCCACCATTGGCTGAGGCGGGCTTCCGCTACGTGGCTCCTGATCTCATGGGCTTCGGTATGTCGGACAAACCAAACGCAGAATCCGCATACACCTTACGCCGACACGTAGAGCTTATGGTCGGCCTCGTAGGGAATCTGAAGCTCAAGGGAGTGACTATCGTCGGCCAGGACTGGGGTGGGCCTATCGGTCTGCGCTATGCTATTGACTACCAGGACAACGTTAGGGCGCTCGTCATTCTCAATACACTCGTTGACATCCAGAAGATGCCGATTTACTTCAGTGCCATGTTCAGGAGCGGCGAATTCTCAAGCTTTCTGTCTCGGAGAATGGATGCGTTCTGAAAATTATCGTTTTCCGCCAGCTTCAAACGCTCTATGCAAAAGGAAACGATGGCGATGTACAAAATGCCTCACCCGAGTCTGTTCGTGGAGGCATCGCCGCGTTTCCCAAGATGATCCCCACAAACAAACGGCACGAAAACGCAAGCTACACCTCCGAAATATCACAGACTCTGAAGAGGTGGGACATTCCCGTGCTTGTGTGCTACTCGGACAAAGATATCGCGTTCAAGCCGGACGAGGGCCGGGCCATCGCTGAGATGGTCCCAAACGGGCGATTCCATCTGATCGAGGGCGCGGGTCACTATTTGCAGGAGGACGCTGGCGAAGAGATTGTCAAGCACATGATACCCTTCCTGAGAGATGAGGCGAAGCTAATCGAGGCGTAGGCAAAAGAGATATGCGCCGGTTTCGCATTCGATGCAGACGGAAACGGTGTCGGGCGACATGGAGAAATCGACCAAAATTAGGCGCCGGAGTTGGAAGGAGTTGACCCATGGCCGTAAACGAGGTCTCGTTGATCGCTCACCTGATACGAAGGGCGGGCTTCGGAGCTCGCAGGCACGAGCTAGAGGCATTCGCTGCCAAAAGCTACGAGGCGGTGGTCGAGGACCTTCTCCATCCCGGGCTCTTCCCCGACGTCGATGGTGACCTGATGGGTCGATACTATGACGAAGCAGGAGGACGGGGCTACCACGGCCAGTGGCTGTACAGAATGCTCAATAGCAAACGTCCGCTGCTCGAGAAGATGGCTTTGTTCTGCCACCACGTATTCGCCACCGGCTCCCAGAAGGTGATGCACAACTACGCCTCCATCGAGCAGATCGAGATGTTCAGGCGCGTGGGTATGTCCGATATCCGTACGATTCTTGTAGAGCTATCCAGGGATCCGGCGATGATCGCATGGCTCGACAACAATGAGAATCATCGGGTCGAGCCAAACGAGAACTACGGCCGCGAACTGCTGGAGCTGTTTTCAATGGGTGTCGGGAACTACACGGAAGAGGACGTGAAGGCCGTGACGCACGCCTTCACAGGATGGACGTTCAAGACACCGATCCTCGGACAGAAAGGGACGTACCCGGTCGATTTCGTTTACAAGCGCGAGGACCATGATGACAGGGTAAAGAGTTTCCTCGGAGACACTGGCCCATTTAACGGAGAAGACATCGTCGAGGTAATCGCCAGGCAACCGGCGACGGCCCGGTTCATCGCGCGTCATCTCTACACTTTCTTCGTAGCCGACGAGCCCGTTGTGGCATCCTGGAACGAGGTGCCGCCGCGAGAGCCGGAAGCGATCGAGACACTCGTCAAGGCGTATTTCGAGTCGGACGGAGACATGCGCGAGATACTGCGAACTCTCTTCAACTCCGACTTCTTCAAGGATTCGCAGTTCAAGAGGGTCAAGAGCCCGATAGAGCTCGTGACGGGAGTCCTCAAGCTCAAGGGAACGTTCACGGAACCGGACCCGGGGCTCAAGCAATACTCGGGGGTCACCGCCAATATGGGGCAGAAGCTGTTGGACCCCCTCACAGTCGAGGGCTGGCATACTGGCCATGAGTGGATCGACGGCGGGACACTCAATGAGCGCGTCAACTTCGCGGTGAACGAGCTTTCCGATGCTGCGCTGCCTGGAGTCCGTTCTATTATCGAGCGCCTGGCATTCAACGGCGGCACGATCTCGCCGAGCGAATTTGTCGAGAAGAGCCTCGAGCTGGCCGGGCCGGTCGCCGTCGGTCCCGAGGCAAGGGAGGAGCTTCTGGAGTACGCGGAGGCCGAGGGCCCGCTGGACTTCGACAGTCCCGGCGGGCGGGCGGAGAGCGAAGCGCGCGTGGTGCGCATGCTTCAGCTGATCGTCGCAACCAGAGAGTACCAGTTTAACTAGGGACTAGGGGTTGGACCGGTCCCCATCCCGCCCCGGATACAGCTTTCCAGGAGGATTGGTATGGCGAGGTCGTTTGGGCTCTTGAGGGCCGGGTTCCCGTATCTGAAAACGATCGGGAGGGCCGGGGTAACCCACCCGCCGGCGGACCTGAACTTCGGGAAAGATGGACGTATCTACGTCATCTGCCATACGTACACGTACACCATCAGGACCATCAACCTGGACGACGAGGACCTCGGCACCTTCGGCACCATGGCGGTGAAATTCCCGACGGTTGAAGACGGCGAGTTCATGACGCCGGTCCAGTTGATCGTCGACCAGGACGAACGGTTGTACGTCTCGGACGAGGCGTGCCATCGGATATCGATCATGAGCCACGAGGGAGAGTTTCTTGGCAAGTGGGGTGAGCACGGCTCGGGGGACGGTCAGCTTGACCGTCCGTCGGGCATCGCCTTTGACGCTGACGGAAATATACTGGTCGTGGATACGCAGAACCACAGGGTGCAGAAATTCACGAAAGATGGCCGGTACCTTGCGAAATGGGGTCACCAAGGGAACGAGGATGGCGAGCTAAACCTGCCCTGGGGCATCGACGTAGACGACGAAGGTTGCGTCTACGTCGGCGACTGGCGTAACGACCGGGTACAGAAATTCACGGCAGACGGGGAATTCGTGTTCAAATTCGGGACCTCTGGCGCTGGCAAAGGCCAGTTCAACAGGCCGGCGGGCGTTGTCGTCGATCGCGACGGGGACATCTACGTGGCGGACAGGGGCAACAACCGCATTCAGCTGTTCGACCCGGACGGAACCTACGAGCAGCAGTTCCTGGGGGATGCCACCCTATCGAAGGAAATGGTCCGGCGGATCATGACGACCTCAAAGAGACAGAACAGGATCCGACTTATGTCCAACCGGGAGGACGAGAAGTTCTTCAAGCGGCCCAGGTCGGTCCGAGTGGACGACGAAGGGCACATGTTCGTGCCCGACTACGAGGACTTCCGGGTCCAGGTCTACAAGAAGGAGGCGTACCCTCTGTCAGAGGAAGAGGTGGACCCTCCTATGAAGTCGGAGCTGATCTCCACAAACTAACTGTCGTGCGCGGTGTTACAGCCCCGGATAATTCACAACGATACTGTGCAGCTGCCATTCGGGGTGCTCGTAATGGTAGCTCAACTTGAACGGGATGTCCGCCGCCTCACCGGGGAAGTGGCCTTCGAAGACCAGATAGAAAGCGCCACTGCTCCCACGAGAGGAAGCGCTGCCACCGGTTGAGAATCTTGCTCTTTGAAGCACACCCCCGCTGGGACTGATCGAGGCGCTCGTTTCACCGGAGCCACGGGCCGTGCGGATTTCGGATATTTCCGGCTGCGTATCCAGAACGGGCTGCACGCCCTTGATCTCTGAGAGGTCGACGCCGGCCTCGAGCAGCGGTCGGAACTGGTTCGGCAGCCCCTCCGGGGGGTTCCGGACCGTGTAGGTCGGCGCCATGGTCTCGTATAGCTGTCCGAATTCGCCGGCCTGAAGAGCGTCTGAAAGCAGCGCGAACGAGTCCATAGCCAACGCGAGAACGGTCGCGTTGTCGGGGGGTGTTTCGAACCAGGCTCCCGGTCCGATGTACAGCCGCCGGTCGTCGGCGAACATCGAGATCTTCCAGTCACCGCCCGACTGCGTTAGCACCATCGTTCCCAGCAGCGGCTTCTTTTCGCCGATATCTATCTTGACGTTCAGAACGTCCTTCTCCTTGAAGAGCCTGCTATTCCACGTAGGCAACGAGAAGTCGTTTGCCGGGAGCCGCGAGATTTCGTCTACGAAAGTCGCCTCGTCCTGGTTTGCTTTGAAGGAGTCGGAGGTGGCGGCGTATGCTTGACTGAATCTTCCTTCCTGGACATCCGTCAGGAAGTCGTTGGCTGCTCCGACAACCGATCCAGTCGTGACGGTAGCGTAGCTATACAGAGCGACC
>CAUZJF010000141.1:0-6219 GCA_963579975.1 Dehalococcoidia bacterium | reverse complement strand
CGTGGGCGTGATATACGACCGAACGCACACTAGAGACATCGGCGTCCTGGAGGGCATGGCAAAGCGCATGGGGATGACTGCGGTCCTGTTCGCCGTGGCTGGCCTGGCGTCGCTTGGGTTGCCCGGGCTTAGCGGCTTCGTGGCCGAGCTACTCGTTTTCCTCGGCCTGTTCCAGACTTATCCGTTACTGGGTGTGCTAGGAGTGATCGGCGCGGCGATAACGGCCGTCTACATTTTGAGACTCATAGCGAAGGTCTTCTTCGGAACCATGAGCGACCGCTGGTCGGACCAGACGGACATTTCAAGACTGGAGGGCTTTGCCGCTGGAGTTCTGGTGGCCTTCATCTTCGCCGTGGGGCTCTTCCCGTTGCCGTTCGTGCGGGCCATCGACACCGCCGTGTCAGGACTCCTGGAAGCGGTGGCTAGAGTGGCGTGAACGACTTTAC
Source organism: Dehalococcoidia bacterium (assembly GCA_963579975.1). Classification (GTDB taxonomy): domain Bacteria; phylum Chloroflexota; class Dehalococcoidia; order Lucifugimonadales; family CAUZJF01; genus CAUZJF01. The sequence continues at coordinate 5,773 of CAUZJF010000141.1, read as the reverse complement.
CCTGCTGGCGCCGGAGTTCCTCGTTACAGGACTGGCCTTCCTCATCCTGACGGTGGACCTGTTTCTCAAGCCCGACCGGCAGTTCATTCTGGCCGGCCTGGCAATCGTGGGGCTTGCGGCGATCGCTGCGTTCGCTATTCCGTTCTTGTGGGACAAAGACGACAGCCTCTACCAGGGCTTGATTCTGGTAGATGGCTACGCCCTGTTCTTCAAGGCTTTCTTCCTGATACTGGGAGGCGTCACCGTCATCGCAAGCTTCGATTACGTGAAGCGTCACCTAGAACACCCGGGCGAGTACTACGGCATCCTGATATTCACAGTGCTGGCTATGATGCTGATGGCGGCTTCCGGGGAGCTTCTCACCGCCTACATCTCGCTGGAACTGCTCAGTTTTGGCCTGTACGTACTGGTTTCCTACGATCGGTATAATCCGAAGTCCAACGAGGCCGGCACCAAGTACATCCTGCTCGGGGCGTTTTCGTCGGCGATGCTACTCTACGGCATTAGCCAGATTTACGGCCTCACCGGCACTACCCGTTTCGACGAGTTGAGCGTGGCGCTGGGCGCGGTTCCGGACCTCGATCTTGGACTCCTCGTTGGCCTGGTGTTCCTGATCGCAGGGCTTGGATTCAAGGTCGCCGCCGTGCCCTTCCACATGTGGGCCCCCGACGTCTACGAGGGTGCGCCGACGCCGGTAGCGGCATACCTTGCGGTCGGGTCGAAGGCGGCGGCCTTCGCTCTCATTCTGCGGATATTCACCGAAGCGCTGATGCCCGCGGCAGCCGACTGGCAGCTTGTTCTTGTAATCATGGCCGCGCTGAGCATGACGCTGGGCAACGTCGTGGCGCTCGTCCAGACCAACATCAAGCGCCTGTTGGCATATTCCAGCATCGGACAGGTAGGCTACCTGCTGATGGGAGTGGCCGCGCTTGTCGCAATCGACGCGGATGGCCAAGCATCTGTTGAAACGTCACACCTTGCGACCAACGGCCTGATGCTCCATCTGGTCGCGTATTCCGTAACCAACATGGCCGCGTTCATGGCAGTCGGTGTCGTTTACAACGCCACCGGCAAGGAGACGATCTCCGATTTCGCCGGGTTGGCCCAGCGAGCGCCGACGGTTGCAATGGTGCTGGCCGTGGCGCTCTTCTCCCTGGCGGGGCTCCCCATCTTCGCCGGGTTCACCAGCAAGTTCTACCTTTTCACGGCTGCGGCAACACAGGGGCTGCTGTGGCTCGCCGGCCTGGCTATCGTAACGAGCCTCATATCGCTCTACTACTACCTTACCGTCGTCCGGCAGATGTACATCGAAACTGCTGAGGACCCCACGCCGATACGCGCACCCCGGCTGACAGTGGGCATGCTACTAGTCCTTTTCGCCGGTATCGTGCTGCTGGGGGTATACCCGGCGCCGCTGATGGACGTCATTCAGTCGGTCAGCGACGTCCTTCTCTCCTCGGAGGGCGTCCAGCAGCTCGTTCTGGCGCTGGACTGAACGCTGAGACGTGGAGTGAAGGTTTCACGCAGCGAACTAGACCACGTCCCACCGAAGCAGCCCCATCCGGGCGTATGCTAATATCTGCTGACCGACTGCTCGGAAAGCTGATCAGGACCCCGGAGGATTGATGTCGCCAGAAGTGGAATACAGCCGCGCTATGGTAGTGATGGCCCACGCCGACGATGCCGAATTCAGCAGCTCCGGCACCGTGGCTCGGTGGTGTCACGACGGGTGGGAGGTTGTCTATGTCCTGTGTACCGACGGCAGCAAGGGCAGCAGCGACCCCGAGGCGACCCAGAAGCAGCTGTCGGAGACCCGGAGGCAAGAGCAGCTGGAGGCGGGCAAGGTACTGGGACTCAAGGACGTCGTCTTTTTGGACTACGAGGACAGCAAGCTTCAGCCGACCCTCGAACTACGCCGCGACATATCGAGGGAAATAAGGCGTCACAAGCCGGATATTCTTGTGTGCATGTACCCAATGCGCAACCTCAGCGGCGACTGGGGTCTCGGGCACCCGGACCATATGGCCTCAGGTGAGGCAGCGCTGTCCGCCGTTTATCCCACGGCCAGGGACCGCCTGACGTTCCCGGAACTGCTCGACGAGGGGTCGGAGCCCCACAAGGTGTCCGAAGTCTGGATCGTAGGGCACCCCGAACCGGACCACCGGGTCGACGTGACCGAGCACACTGACACGGCCCTGGCGGCATTGAAGAAACACACTTCGCAACTCGGTGATTGGGGCGACGACAAGCTGTCGGAATTCTTCCGCAAATGGCGTAGGGACCGGTCCGTAGGCACGGGGATGCAATACTCGGAGGAGTTCAAGCGCATCGTCGTCGACCGCTTCGGCCGAGACGATGATGACGACGAGGACGCGTCAAGCTAGTTCCCCGCCAGGTGGCGCTGTCGTCTTGGTGAACGTGCCTCCGAATGGTGTACCGGGCCTCGGGGGTCACAATCGCGTATGATCAGGGCAATCCTATTCGACGCCGACGGCGTAACCCAGGTACGGGCGGAGGACCTCCGGTCGATGCTTGGCCGTGCTCTAAATGGCGCTCCTGATATCGAGGGACTCGTCGACGACATCTTCGACGCCGAGAAGGTGTCGCTCACGGGAGAACGGGATTTCATATTGGAGCTGTCCCAGGTACTGGATCGGCGGAGCCTTCCAGACCGCCTGGAGGAAGTGAACATCGCCCTGTTGGCTATCGAGGTCGACCAGTCGATGACCGATGCCGTCCAAGTGCTCCGCGCGTCAGAAATCGGGTGCTATCTTGCTTCCAACCAGCAACCGGCCCGAGCCCGTTACCTGTCGGAGGAACTCGGGTACAAGGATATCTTCGACAAGGAGTTCTATTCCTGCACGGTGGGCCACGCGAAGCCCGAAGCGGCGTACTTCAACGCTATCCTGGACGACATTCGCGTGCCCGGAAGAGATGTCCTGTTCATCGACGACCACGAGACCAACGTCAATGCCGCCCGTGACGTTGGGAATCCACGCGTCACGTTTCGTGGTGCAATCTGGAACGAAAGGACGCGACGCACTGCGTGATCTCCTGTGGGAGTACGGCGTGGACCTGTCCGGATAGTCCCATATGCAACCGGGGTCTTTTGATTATCGCCCTACGGTAGGTCCTTCGACGGGCTCAGGACGAACGGATTGGGGGGGGGGCTCTGTACCGAGGTGAGCTTGTCGGCCACAGCGAATCTCGGCGAGGCGCCGAAAACCGAAAGACCCTGGCGGGCAACCGGGGGATTGTTGTCACACCACCCGCCGAGAGATACTAAGTTGGTCCGTCGCTGCGGTTCAGAGCTTGGACTCAAGAGTAGGGTACGTGAGCCCGCTGGAGGAACGTGATGGCCGGGCGGGAATCAATGTTCGTGGTGGGGGAAAGGGTATCCCGAGCGTTCGAGCGATCCCATTAGATCAGCCTGTGTTCATGATGGGAGCGTCGATCAGCGCCGACATTTTCGTGGACACAACCCATTCATCTCGCGGATGCACGCTCAGATTGTCCAGGAAGGGGAGCGGTTCCGCGTCAGGGACCTGGACAGCAAGAACGGTACGTACGTCAACGGGATCCGTATAACCGGTGAGGGGCGCGTCCTGCGCAGCGGGGACCGGATCGAACTTGCCGAGGGCCAGGTTTTCTTTGAAGTTCCGGACCCGCGGCACGACACTCACCCTTCAGGCGCCTGTCCTCGAAGACGGTAGCCTGCTTGTCGACTCGAAATCGCGGGAGGTCTGGGTCCAGGGGGCCCTGCTGGAAACGCCGCTTTCTTGCAAGGAGTTCGACGTTCTCAACCTGCTCTACGCGAAGCGGGGAGAGGCGTGTAGCAAAGACGACATCGCGACAATCGGATGGCCAGAGCGCAACGGCTGGGATGTCGGTGACCAGGAAATCGAGCAGTCGATCCGTCGTATCCGCCTTCGAATCGAGCCCGACCCGTCCAAGCCCAAATACATCGCTACCGTTCGGGGCTTCGGCTACAAGCTGGCCCAGAGCGCGCGGCTAGGATAGCTGCCCCGCTGGTCAAGTTCGGGACCTGAAGGTCCGCGCTGGTCTTTGGTTTTCTCCTGATCGCAGCTACGACACCTTCGGGCGATGCTGCGCCCACGGTCGAGCTTCTTCGAAGGCCGCCGACGCCGCGATTATGGTCGCCTCTCCGAGCCTGGGTCCCACGATGTGCAAACCTATGGGCAAACCTTCTTCTGAGAAGCCGCATGGGATGCTCGCAGCGGGATGCTTGATCATGTTGATCGGGAACGTAAATGGGAGGAAGCCCCAGAACCAGTGAACTGGCTTTCCGGCGATCTCGCTCGGCGGCTGTCCGTGAGGGAAAGCTGTCGCTGCCATCGTAGGCGACATCAGCAGATCGTAGTCCTCGAAGATGTCCGCAAACTGGGCTTGAAGCCGATCGATGTATCCCAGTCCTCTGACGAAACGGGCGCCGGTTATGGTAGCCCCATGCTCATAGCATTCCACCGTATAGTCGGCCAGCTCGTCACGGTGCTCTTTGAGCAGCTGCTCGTTCCTGGCGTAGGAGATTGCGCAGAACAGGTCCCAGAAGGTGTCGAAGGGCGAGTCGAGCTTGAGCGACGTTTCTTCGACCGTGCATCCCAAGTCCTCGAATACCCGAGCCGCCTTCTCCGCGGCCGCTCGCACCTCCGGGTCCACCGGCGCGTAGCCGAAGTCAGGGCTCCAGGCTATTCGGAGGCCGCTGACGCCTCGATCGGCAGCGGCCAGGTAGTCGTCGGCAGGCTGCCTGAGCGAGCCAGGATCTCGGGAGTCGTAGCCGGTCAACACCTGAAGCATCACAGCTGCATCACGGACCGTTCGGGTCAACGGGCCGGCCTGGGTGAACAGGTTGGTCGTGGACACGGCTCCCGCGCCCGCATAGTAGGGCACTTGGCCCAGCGTCGGCTTGATCCCGTAAACCCCGCAGAAGCTTGCTGGTATGCGCGTCGAGCCGCCGCCGTCGGTGCCTGTCGCGAGGGAGCAGAGGCCCGACGCGACCGAAGCTGCACCTCCGCCGCTGGAGCCCCCGGCGGTCCTTTCCGGGTTCCAGGGATTCCCACAGGGGTCGCCGAGCCTGTTCTCGGTTCGGGCCAGCAGACCGAACTCGGGTGTGTTCGTCTTGCCTATTATTGACCCGCCGGCGCGTTTTATGCGCTCGACGACCACCGAGTCCTCGTCGGGCACCCGGTCCTTGAAGGCGAGAGAGCCGCCCGTCGAGCGTAGTCCCTTGGTGAGCTCCAGGTCTTTTACCGATGTCGGTATCCCATGAAGCGGACCGAGGGTCTCCCCTTGCATGACCGCCCGCTCCGCCGCCTTGGCGGACGCCATGGCCTCGTCGTGATTGAGCGTCAGGAAGGAGTTCAGCTGAGGGTCCAGCGTGTCGATCCGGCTGAAGTAGAGCTCGGTTAACTCTACGGGAGATATCTGTTTGTTTTGTATTAGCTGTCGCACCTCAGTGGCGGGCGCGAAGGCCAGGTCTCTGTCCATGGTTGTCGCTCCTTGCAGACCGTATCTCGACTCGCCGCGCGAGTGTAGCAGCCAGCTATGGCCAGCGCAACGCTTGGGCCCGTGCGTGTGATAGATCAGTGATTGTGACGCCCCTTAACTGTTCAGTGAAAATGTCACCATGGAGACAATCACGTTGAACAGGAAAGAGCAGCAGCGGGTCATGGTCTTGAATCGGATGGAGAGTAGAGAGCTGGCGGGCCAGACTCCCCAGACGCAAGTGAGCCGTGCGCTCAATGAGCTGGGCGTC
>CAUZJF010000140.1:0-6225 GCA_963579975.1 Dehalococcoidia bacterium | reverse complement strand
GGCAATATGAGTTCGTACAGCCCGGTTTGACGTCCCCTAGCCCTTCTCATAGAATCCTAGCATGAATACTTCTGTTGACAACATGGAAAACGGCTTCGTGAAGACGACCTTGGCCAACGGGCTGAGGATCGTGACCAACACCATGCCCCACACGCGTTCGGTGACCGTCGGCGCGTATGTAGGGGTCGGCTCCAGGTACGAACCGGATGAACAGGCCGGTCTCTCCCATTTCATTGAGCATCTGGCCTTCAAAGGTACTGAGCGACGGCCTACTCCGGGCGAGATCAGCGGCCAGGTCGAAGGTGTCGGAGGCGTGATGAACGCCGGCACCGAACAGGAGCTAACCGTCTACTGGTGCAAAGTCGCCAGGCTCCACTTGACTGAGACCGTGGACCTGCTGATAGACATGCTTCGCAACTCACTGTATACGTCTGAGGACTTGGAAAAGGAACGCCTTGTACTGCTGGAGGAGCTTGCGATGGCCAACGATCATCCGGGCTCCCGCGCGGACGTGATTATCGACGAGATGCTCTGGCCGGACCACCCGTTAGGGCGAGAGGTAGGCGGGACCGAGCAGTCGGTGGTCGGAATCACCCGCGACATGGTCGTCGATCACGTTTCGCAATTCTACACTCCGAACAGCATAGTCATCAGCGTGGCAGGCAATGTCGAACACGACGAGCTCGTCGACCTTATCGACGATCTTACGGATGGTTGGTCCAGTGGCGCTCCATCGGCTTGGGACCCGTACACAGATAGTCACAACGCGCCCGAGCTTCGGGTCGAATACCGCAAGACGGAACAGGCACACCTATCTATCGGACTTCCAGGTCTCTCCCTAACCCATCCGGACATTTATGCCCTTGATCTACTCAGCGTCGCGCTTGGAGAAGGCATGAGCAGCCGGCTCTTCCTGGAGGTCCGGGAAAGACTCGGCCTAGCGTACGACGTGGGTAGCTCTGTCGCCCACTTCCAGGACTGTGGTGCGGTGGTTATCACCGCGGGGGTCGATCCGAAGCGCACGTACGAGGCCGCGGCCACGATACTGGGCGAACTCTCCCGGATCAGAGACGGTGTTCCAGAGGAGGAGCTGGAAAAAGCGAAGCGCATGTCGATAGGCAGGCTGTTCCTAGGCATGGAGGATACGCGCAGCGTGTCAGGCTGGATGGGATCGCAGGAATCCCTGCTCGGCACGGTGCTGGACGTGGACGATGTAGTGTCGCATGTCGAGAGGGTAACTCCAGCAGACGTGCAAAGGGTGGCAGACGAGTTGATCGCTGGTGAAAAGCTGAACATGGCCGTTGTTGGGCCAAATCGAGGGGGAAGCCGCCTCAGAGGGCTGCTGGAGCGTTCTGTGAGGCGCAGCGCTCCAATAGTAGCAGCGGGTACAGGCTAGCCCGAGTCAGTCGAGATGGAAGACTTGCTCCAGTCGCAACAAGGACTCATCCGGCCGGCCCTCCAGCTTCTCGAAGAACGGCGCCATGAACTCCTGCCACCTTATATTGACGTCCTCGGCGGCCATGCCGTCGAGGCTGTTCTGGAAGCCGGATTCGGACTCGAAGTACCCGAACAGCGACCCATCCTCGCTCAAAAACAGGCTGTAGTTGTTCCACCCGTGCCGGCGCAGTGCTTCGAGCATCTCCGGCCAGACTTTCTCGTGGTACTCTTTGTATTCATCCAGTCTGTCCTTGCGGACCTTAAGCAGGAAACCCACTCGTTCCATGGTTATCGATCCCTTTCGTTAGCATCGGCGACGCGTTTTCGCTTGGCGTCCCACACAACCATCCCGTTCGTCGTGTCGCACTTGCGTGGCTGGATCAGTTCTCTACAGCTTACAACCGGCAGTCGAATCCTATCATGTGAACAAGGACGCCCGGGCGCCAGGACTGGAAACATCGGCCCACTTTGGAGGGCCCCGATTGCGGAGTAAATGATGGCTCCGCGGTGGTACTATTGCGCGACACCCGAAGCGCCGCTGGAGTAGCCCAATGAAGTGCCTTGTCTACCACGGAAACAAGGACCTCCGCCTCGAATCGGCGTCCGACCCGGTCCCGGGTCCAGGTGAGGTCAAGATACGCGTCGACTACTGCGGCATCTGCGCCACCGACATCGAGGAGTACCTCTACGGGCCGACGTTCATCGCTGGCGATACGCCAAACCCACTGACAGGGAAGACGCTGCCGACCATCACGGGCCACGAGATAACGGGCACCGTTGTCGAGTCGGCAGACGACGTTGAGGACGTTGCTGGCGGAACTCGAGTCGCTCTGAACACGGTCCTGACCTGCGGGAAGTGTCGTTGGTGTCAGAGCGGGCGCACGATGCAGTGTCCCAGCATGGCCGTCGCCGGGTTCGACCGCGACGGGGGCCTGGCCGAATTCATGGTGTGGCCGGCCTCCCAGGTCGTGCCGTTGCCGGCGAACGTGACCAGCAGGCAGGCGGCACTGGTCGAGCCCGCTTCGGTGGCCTATCATGCGGTAAATCGTTCCGGACTCGAGCGCGGCGATAGCCTGGTCGTGTTGGGCGCCGGGACCGTGGGGATGCTGGCGTTGCAGATCGCGAAAGCCCGAGGCGCCAGGGTGATAGCGGTCGACCGCCGTCAGATGAGCCTCTACCTGGCGGCCGAGCTTGGTGCCGACGCGACGATCAACGGCGACGAGACCGATGTCGGAGAGGCGCTGCGAGATTTGACCGGCGGTCTGGGCCCCGACGTGGTCCTCGATGCCGCCGGCGGTTCTGCGACTACGGCCTCCGCCGTCGAGTGGGTGCGGAGAGGCGGCAGGGTGGTGCTGGTCGCGATTTACGTAGCGACGCCCGAGTTCGACTTCAACTCGCTGGTCGGCGCCGAGAAGGAGCTGGTTGGCACCATTGCCTTCGGCCGCGAGGACGTCGAGGCGGTCATCGGCCTCATTTCCAGCGGAGCCGTCCGTACGACTCCACTGATCTCCGAGGTGATAAGCCTCGACGAAGTCATCGACGTGGGCTTCGCCCGGATGATGGCGCCCACCAAAGACATCTTTCGTATCCTGGTCGCGCCTTCTGGAGAGCCGGATTAGGTCGCGGTCTAGTTGGCGTTCAGGGTCGGGGCCTTGAAGGGCGGGATTATCTGCGACTCGTCCATCGGGTAGGCCTCTTTCTTGTAGACCTGTATCCGGTAGTGCTCGTAGTCGGACACGTACATGTACCCGTTGTCGTTGACTCTGACTGAGCGGGGGCGGGCGAAGTACTTCTCCGGCTCCAGGTTGGCCGAATCGCGCATGCGACGGAGTCTGGCACTCCGTTCGAACATGACCTTCAGGTTGAGCTTCGACAGGGTGGCGTCGCCCAAGAACTGCTGGACGTAGCGGCCGTCCTCCGTGAAAAGCTGCACCCGGTTGTTTCCCCAGTCGCACACATAGATGTCGCCGTCTTTGTCGACAGCCAGGCCCGCCGGTCGGCGAAGCTGGCCGTCGCCGCTGCCGGACTCCCCGAACTTCCAGATGAACTCACCGTCGGCCGTGAACTTCTGGACTCGATCGTTCCGCCAGTCGGAGACGTACACGTTTCCCATCTCGTCGAGCGTAATGCCCCACGGCAGGTTGAACTGCCCGTCTTCTGTCCCAAACGACCCCCAGTTCATGATGAACCGGCCGTCCTTCGTGAACTTCTGGACGCGGTGGTTCATAGTGTCGACGACCATGAGGTTGTCGTCGAGGTCGAACGCCAGGCCGGAGGGGCGGTCGATCTGGCCGTCTTCGCGGCCGTAGGTCCCCCACTTTCCTCTGAACTCCCCCCACCTGCTGTAGATCGAAATCCGGTGGCACGCCTGGTCTGATAGATACAGGACCTCGTCGCTGTCCATCACTACCTGGCTGGGCCACATGAAGGCTCCGTCGGGCACAGGGAGTTCGTTGGCCAGCCAGCCAAAGCTGCCGAGATCGTCGTCGTCGAGGTTGGTCAGGGATATCGGGCCGGAGAACCCCTTGCCGTAATTGCTGCCGACTCCGAACGAGTAGATTACCCTGTCCTTGGTAATGACGAGGTCTGATGGGAACCTGATCTTCCTGAACTCGCCGAGAGTCCGGACGTATGGAAACCCGGCCCTCATCAGAGCGTACGGTCTGCTCACTGGATGCACCTCACGTCCCGCTGACGTGGCGACAACTATATCACGCAGTCACTCGACGCCCTTTTAGACGGATTGACACCGCACGCAGCCAGAAAATATAGTGGGCGCCGTACCGACCTGGTGCAAACCACAAATCCCGCATAACGAGGTCTCCCGTGAGGCTCGCTGAAAAAGTCGCCATAGTCACCGGGGGCGCTAACGGTATCGGGAGGGCGATCTGCAAGCTCTTCGCCGAGGAGGGTGCAAGGGTCGTCATCGCGGACATCGATACTGAGGGCGGGGCTGAATCTGCCTCCGAGATCAAGTCGGCCGGCGGGGAGGCCCTGTTCGTTGAGACCGACGTGTCTGACGAGGCCAACGTCGAGCGAATGGTCGATTCCGCCGTCTCCGCGTACGGCACAGTCGACGTGCTGGTCAGCGACGCCGCAGCCTTCGTCTTCGGAAAGGTCGAGGACGTCACCGAGGCCGATTGGCAAAAGGTCTTCGGCGTCAACGTCATTGGCGCCGCGTACTGCGTCAAACACGTCCTCCCGGCGATGAGGACCGCCGGTGGCGGGTCGATTGTGATCGTAGCGTCAGTGAGCAGCTTCATCGCGCAGCCTCAGTTCGTGCCTTACAACTCGTCCAAGGGCGCACTCCTGCAGTTGACACGGTGCCTCGCGATGGACCTGGCGCCCGACAACATTCGGGTGAACTGCGTCTGTCCGGGCGCGGTGTTGACCGACGCGACCGAGCGTCACCGGGCGTTCCTGGATGAAGACCGGGACAAGTTCCTCGAAGCCGCGGCCAACGCCAGCCTTCTGAAGCGCATCGCCGACCCCAGGGAGATAGCCTACGGTGCCCTGTTCCTGGCGTCGAACGAGGCGTCGTTCGTGACAGGCGCGCCCTTGATGATGGACGGCGGAATCACGACCCAGTAGTTGCGAGGAGTCAGGCCATGAGAATCGTTGGCGGGAGGATCGAATTCAAGGTCGCCAGAATTCCGTGGCCTTTTCCTGCAAACGTCCATGCAGTCACCGTCTGGCCATTCATATTCTACGAGTCGCACAAGTGGGACGACCGCTGTGTCCAGATACATGAGCGGTACCACTGGGCCGACCAACTCAGATGGCTCGTCCTACCCTGGTTCGCGGTCTATCTCATACTCAGGCTCTTCTACCCTGGAGATAGAAGGCACCCTCTAGAAAGAGAGGCGTACCGGCGACAGGACAACTGCGAAGAGGAGACCGTTGGCTGAGGTCTAGATAGAATCGGTCCCGCAGCTGTTCCTCGACGACCACGTGGTGGCCGCCAGCGATGGGGTCACCCGGCGCTTTCATCGCCCGACGCGCTACGAGGCGAACCCGATCATCGTCGCCGACCGACCGTGGGAGCGAGGCGGCGCGGGCGTGTATATCGGCGGCGGCACCGTGCTGTATAACGAAGAGGACCGCATCTTCAAGATGTGGTACCGGACCGATACCGTCACCGATCTGCCCGGCACTCGGCGGTACGTAGACGGCCTCGGGGGGAACCTGAGGCCGAAAGGCGGCTACAGTACCTGCTACGTCGTCTCCACCGACGGATTCAACTGGGAGAAGCCCGAGCTTGGCCTCACGAGCTTCGATGGCTCGAAGGCCAATAACATCCTCCCCCCAGCCAGGGCCGCCGGAGGCTGGGAGCAGCTTCGCAGGCCGAACATCATCAAGAACTATGAAGACCCCGATCCGGCCCGACGCTACAAGATGCTCTATATGGACAAGTTCGACTCGCCGGGGCAACAGGCCGAACCCCGTTTGGGACTCTGTCCAGGCTACTCGAGTGACGGCATTCACTGGGACTTGAAGCCGGAGAAAGCCTACTTTCCCGATGCCCCAACGCGGCCCAACGGGATACTGTTTGGCTGGGACCCGCACCACAAGGAGTACGTACTCTTCCACCGCGAGTCGACGACGGTTCCGGCCAACGTGGACGGCCGGAGGGTCCGCTCCGAGCCGGCCTGCCTTCGCACGACGAGCCCCGACTTCGAGCACTGGGGCGGCACGCAGACAGTCTTCCGACGCGGCCCGGCCGATCCTCCCGGTTGGACATGCCCGTATCTGGATGCCGTGCTGTACACGCCCGAGATATATATAGGC